>CAMYZD010000078.1 GCA_947303735.1 uncultured Bacteroidales bacterium
GCAGATTGCCTTGGGCAAACACCACCCACCTGTTTTCCCCCACAGAGAAGCGGCCCTTAGTGTCCTCGGTGGTACGTCCCCCATTTGTACTGAGGTTGATGCGAGCAGTCATCATCACATTTCGGTCCAAAGCGACATGCGAATCCGTGTGGGTAAAAGTGAAGTTTCTGGCACCCTGGGCGGCACCCGCCATGTGGGCATAGACGGTGATGGTCATATCCCCTGCAGCAACGGGCAAAATGGGCACTTGCACCTCTATGATGTCGCTGCCGCCGTGAGCCAGCACAGGGCAATCGGTCAACCTAACCGATACCTGCTTGTCCTCATCTGCTATCGTACCGCTTTGGGCAGCTACTGCGAGGGTACCCACACCAAGGGACACACCCCGTGTGCCGCATAGTTGTCCTCCTGCACTGCTTACCTTTACCCCGGTCACCACCACGTCCACGTTCAGCGAGTTCTTTACCAGCACACGGACGGCAGCAGTGACATGGCGGAAACGGATTGCATCGGCACCCCCGTCAGCCATAGCCAGCATGGGCAGATGCAGCACCTGTCGTCCATTGGTGTAATGGCTCTCATATTGAGATGGGACTGTCACCGTCTGGGTGCCAGTCGTCAAGCCCGCTGGGTAAATGCCCCGGAACGGGTCGTCAGGGCTGCTAAAGCCCGAAACGTAGGCCTTGTAGCCACTTACCGTGACGGTATAGTCGGCACCATTGAGGCTCACCCTGTCCCCGTTCTCCCAAACCACACTCTCGGCACTCACCGAGGTCTTGTCTCCCTCCATGCCGCCAAAGCCTTCAGCGGTAATCAAGACAGCCCCTTCAGGAATGCCCTCCATATTATTCTCTTTTTGGCAGCTACTGACTGCCAACACACCGCCAAGCAGTGCCATGATTGTCAACAAACCGTATTTCATCGTGTTTTTCTTATTCTTAAAATTTATCATAGCAATTCAGATTATTAGTATGTAGGCATATACTTCGTCCGCTCATCAATACCAATGTTCGTCCGTTTCACCACCCCAGTTTCCACCCGTGTTGCTACGTCTCTCTAAATTAATGTCTCCTAAGTCTTCCGACAATCCGAGTTTCTGTGTGTACGAGCGGGTATAACCATTCTCCACAACAAACTTTACTACTTTGACGCATGGAGCCTCGTACTCAGGCATTACTGTGCAAGACCGAGCACTTATTCCTGCATAAACTGTTTGTTCCATAATTTAATACTATATTAAAAATCAATGTTGTACGAGCAATATTGCACAGATTACACAACTTAAATCCAAACACAAAAGTACAAAAAAAACTCTACTCTTTCATTAATTTTTATTACTTATTTCGGCAAGAAAAAACCAACCGGCATGACATTTTTTTGGTATTTTTTTAAATATTCGTAAATTTGCAATTTCAAATCGAGAATAACAAATAAATCAATACTACCATGAACAACAATTATTATGGCCCTACGAGCCGCAACGGCGGCCGTAGAAGAGGGGGCTTGAAAGGTTTATTATGCCTTGCAGCAGTATTTCTTGCTCTGCTGCTGCCGGCATCCTTGCAAGCCACACCGCAGAACGGATCCACTTACTTCCGCAATGCAAGCAATTACGATGCCTACTCCTTGGGTAGGGGCAGAATCCACTACAAGGTTCTTGTATTTGCCGACGGGGTGGAACACAACTACAATGCCGGTAAAGGCGGAAATGGCTCACGCATCTGGACTCATGCCCCCAATGGCGACAGATGGCCCAACTTCATCTATTACGCATCAGACAACCTCAAATGCAAGGCCGGCGCAGTCCCCGGCAGGCCGCGGGACAAGGGATGGGCAGAGCTGAAAGTGACCCAGGGCATTGTGGTGGTAACCAACAGCTACGACGGCAGCAACCCCGTATTCACTGCCGACAACAATTGGCATTCGGTGGATTTGCGCCGCATCGACGGCAACGACCATTTGACTTACCTTGAGTTCGACTGGTATCTACCCGACAACATGCAAAATGTCCTGTTCCAAAGTTGCATTGAATCGGTATACCACCAAAGCGGTGGCAACACCTATGATACCAGCCAATTTTCTGTTGATTATTTCGACGGTGGCGAGCAACAGCCTCAGTTGATGAATCCTATTTTCTATACAGCCAACTACAACGGGGTGTCCAGCTACGGAGTGGCAGGCTACGGCATGTTGGCAGTACCCTACGTCGCTTTCCAGCAGACCTATCAATACCACACTGCGTGGAGTCCCACCAACGTTCCCTGCACCGACCAGTCGGGTCTTATCTATGTGCCCAGTTGCGACTCGGTGCAGACAGGATTTCACATCACCATGCAGACCCGCCACAGCATGTCGACAGGCGATACCGTGAGGAAACAATGGCTGCGCTCCAACATGGTGGACATACCGGCATACCACAAAATTTACGACATGGACGTGGAATACTACACCTATTTCGACGAGCGGACCAACCTCTACCACCAGGACAGACGCTACTTAGACATCAGTTGGAAATTCCGTCTGCCATGCGAAACCGACATCGTACCCAACGACCTGTTTGAGATACAACGGGCATACGACAGCAACTACACCGATGCGCAAACCATCGCCACCATCCCCATCGTATGGGGGGTGGGCGATTCGCTGCTCGACACCACATACCATTATATTGACTCGTCGGAGGCTACACTGAACAACCCCTTGGAGACCGGCAACAACAAAAAGATTTACTACCGCGTACGGCGAGCGTCTGCCGCCGTGTGGGGATGGGACGACCACCCCTACGCTGCCAAAAGTTGGGAGTTCATTCGTGCTGAAATGCCCTACATGAGGGAAATGTACTACAGAATCGACGACGACTTCTTCAACAATCATAAGACACATCTCTATTTTGAGATGCCTAACGGTTTTTGGGGCGATGGCACCCCCGAGAGGCCAAGAACCACATCGTTCTATTGGGACAAACACGCCACCCTGTGCATAGAAAGGATACTCAACGAAACGCACGACACGGTGCTAATCCGCGTACCGGCCGACTCAGTGATCGCTGTCTTGGATTATTACCACCTGCATCCAGTATACGACACCTTCCACGACGGGACCCCTATCTTACATGTGGTGGATGTATTGAACACACCCTGCGTACACTACAGATACCGGTACTATTACGACACCACTGGCATGGCGCTGCCAATGCTCCCCTATGGCATCGACAACACTATACCAAGAGTTATTTACCTGCGCGGTAACGTGGCGCCCTACTTCACCGATGCTGCCGGCCTCAACAACCTTACTGCCTCCAACCAAGAATATCCCGACCATGTGTTGCTGACGTGGTCTGCCACCGAAGGAGAGGTGGACGACTACCTTGTGGAAACCCGGGCAGACAGTACTGAAAACTGGCAGGAACTGGGCACCACCTCCTACAACTACTGGCGGGACGAAACGGCTGACCCTTCGGTGAGCACGGAGTGGCAATACCGCGTAACAATGCGCTATACTTGCCAAGGTGTCACCACAAGCGACAGCCGCCAGACTGTCGGAGCCCGTTCTCCTTGGGGACGAGTGAGCGGACGGGTGCATTATGAAGACGGCACCGCCTGCCCCGGCATCACAGTGGTGGCCACGCGCAGCAGTGACAGAGTTGTGGTGCAAACTGTGGAGACTGACAACAGCGGATTCTACCAATTCGACAGTCTGCCGTATGGCGGCAATCAGGCGTATGTCATCACTCCCACCTCGGAGCATGCCACATTCCAATATAATAACACCACATCGGGTTCGGCAACGGTAAACCTGTCGCTGAACAGATGTCTGGTTACAGACATCAACTTCGACAACATTTCGGCAGTGCGTCTCACGGGAAGGGTGCTGTATGAGAACAGCTCCATTCCCGTTCGCGATGCCAACCTGATGCTCAACGGCAACATCGTTCGCATGGCCAACTCGGCATTGAAGACCGACGCTTCTGGTAATTTTGAGTTGCGGGTGCCGCAAAGAAGTGCATTCACCCTCCAGGTGGTGAAAGAAGGACATCATTTTGCCGAAGGCGGTTTTGTACGCATCGACGGCGACAGTGTGCTGACCCTGGAGACACCGCTCGATGGGGTGCGGCTGTGGGACCAGACCAAAGTGCGACTGGCAGGGCGTGTGGCCGGTGGCCTACCGCAAAGACGGTTGCCTCTGGGATTCGGTGAATCGAACAACAACTTGGGCGACAACCTTAAGCTGGTGCTTGAACTGGAAGGCGACAACGTGAGCTACATTGTACGCATACCAAGCGACCTTACGAGGGACACACTTGACTACACGGTACCCCATCTGGTGTACAACGGCACGAATACTCCCGACACTACCGGATTCACCAATGTACATTACCAGTTGCGGCGCATTGTTATTGAGCCGGATCCTGCTACTGGCGAGTACTGTGCCGACCTCTTTCCCGTGCGGTACAAGGTGATCCAAGCCACTGCTCAGGGCTATTCCACCCTCTTCAGCCACGGCAGAACAAATGAGACCATTGACCTCAGCAACGCAGCTGTCAGCCAGGACACCGTGCGCCGCCAGCGCGACAACCATTACACCCTTCACAATGCCGAATACCAGCTCACCTACCGCAGCCCCATCAACATCACGTGCAAACAGTTGCGTTATGGCATGGAGATGGACTACTTTGGAGAACTGTTCATTCAGCGAACCAATATTCAGAACACACAATTCAACGTGCCCCTTGCCACGAAGGACAGCAACGGAAATTACAGCTACCTTTTCGGAGCACCTGTGTTTCTTACCGGCAACTATGACTTCCGCGCCTACGCCCACGAGGACTATTATTACAACAACGACCCCGAGGAGGCTCACGACCAGGTGCGCATTCAAGGCGGTACGCTGAAGGTATATAATGGGATGCACGATGCAACCAATACCCAGGTTATCACCAAAGAGCTCGACAGCCTGGGACAGGCCGTTTTTACCATCCCTGTCGATTATGTGTCGTTTGTCCGCAATGATGAGAACGTGCGGAGAGTGCTTGACCTCTCGGTGGAGAGCGAAGGGGAATATGTCGAACTGCAGGCCTTGAGAGGGTATGTGACTGGACACCGCAATGTCGGGACAGGGACAGTCACCTCTACCCACGGTACTATCAAACTGTTGGATGTCCTGCGCGACCCCCCGGGCAGTGGCTCGTCGGCCTACATCGAGGCGGGTACCGAATATTCATACAGCTATACTTCTTCATTCTCCTTTAAGTTCGGACTCAATCTCGGCATTGGCATCGGCAGTCAGGCTTCGACCGTGATGGGCGCCTTTATAGGTGTGGGCGGCGGCACTTTCGCTGGTCAGAATTTCAACATCAGCACCGTCACATCATTTGCCGTTCCCGTCCAGACTACTTATTACCACAAACATGAGGGCAATTACACTTTCAAAACGAGCGAACGCATCAGCACCAGCAACAGCCCCTACAATGTGGGACAGGATGCCGATGTATACATCGGAGCGGTGCAGAACGTATACTTCCAACAGGTGGATGCCGTGCAGCCCATCGACTCGCTGACCTATGCCTCCCTTGCGGCACGAAGTGCTTCAGGAAGCATGCGCACGATAGCGCAAGGCGTGGACTCAGACGGCAAACGCTATTATTTGGTAATCGGCAACGAGATTGAGACAGGTCCTTATTTGGCCTCGACATTTGCCTATACTCACAGCCATATTGTAAACAACATCATACCTCAACTGAAGTTGCAGCGCGACGCACTCTTACTGACATGCGACAGTGCCACGGCGCAAAGTATTGCGAATGCACAGCAAAAGGTTGTGTACTGGAGCAGGGTGTCCCCTGGCGACACAAACTGGGCCTGTGAGGGTTATTATAAAATGATATTTCCTAATTACAGTTCGCAAATCCACTCAAACGAGGTGCAAAGCATCAACAGGACAATTACTGACTGGGCGTCGCTGCTGCTGATGAACGAAGCCGAGAAGGTGTCGGCCATCCACCACAACAGCCACGACAGGGTGGCAACCTATTCTATCAGCAACGGCACTTCAGTCAACGTGACGAACAATTACTCTTACAGCGATGCCTACCACGTGTATGTGGATTATCCCGGCTTCAGCATTGGGTCTTCGAATCTGCTTAAAATTGGAAGATGGTTTGGCAAGGCAGTGAGGGACTTGATGATAGACAAGTACAATAAGGTGCAGAGTCGCAGCCATGACGGCGAGGAGGGGTATGACCCCATCCGTTTCGTCAGCAGCTGGACAGGCAGCCATGTTGATTTCAGTATTACCCCGATTCTGGACTTCAACTGGAGTCGAGACCCCACCGAAAGAACCACACATACCCGTACCATAGGTTTCTCGCTCGTGCCCGATGCCTACAGCAATATGGATGTATCTGTTTTCCGCATCAAGAAAAACAAGTCGGACTATGCGTTCAACATTGGGTCGGCGGAGACGCGTGATTTTGTTGAAAGTGGAGGTGACTATGATAACGGCGATTATCTTTATGGCTCGCTGGTATATTATCTGCAAGGCGGTGCCACGAAATGTCCCTGCGAGTTGGCCGACAGCACCCATTATTACGTACCCCCAATGCCCATCTCGGCAGGCTCGCTCAAACTGGAGAATCCCAAAGTGGACATCAATGTCCACGAGCGGAGCAATGTCCCAGCCGACAGACCCGCTGTGTTCACAATCTATCTGTCCAACGAGGTGGAGGCGACGACAGGTCCGGGTGCCACAGCAGCCATCCAGTTCAAGCTGAAGATGAACGACCTCAGCAACCCCCATGGGGCAAGGGTGTATATTGACGGTATGCCACTCACCGACGGTCGCATCATCACCCTTACCAGGGGACAGGTGGTGACGAAGACGATGGAGGTGTATGCTGGTGATGGCTACGACTTTGAAGACCTTGTAATTGAATTGGGGTCGACTTGCATTTCGTCTGCAAAAGGCAAAGCCCAGTTCTCTGTGCATTTTGTGCCGGTGTCATGCAATGTGGAAATTGTCTCGCCACACGATGGCTGGGTGATGAACACCTTGTCACCAAAGGATTCGGTGGGCTATTACCTACCTGTAACCATCAACGGCTATGATGTCAATTACAGGGGTTTTGACCACATAGAACTACAATACAAACTTTCCACGCAGAGTGACGATGGCTGGGTGAATATATGCTCTTATTATGCCGACAGTGCCCTCTATCTCGCTGCCAGCGGCACCAAAGCCATGATTCTCGGCGGAAGTATTGAGAATATCCGTTTCTATGGCGAACGCGACCCCATAGAGCAACGCTACGACTTGCGTGCCGTCAGTTTCTGCCGTCACGGCAGCGGCTTCATCTCGCGCTCGTCTGAAGTGCTGAGCGGTGTTAAAGATACCCGGTGTCCCCGCGTGTTCGGCGAACCACAACCGGCCAACAGCATCCTCGGTGTGGGCGACTATTGCAGCTTGCGTTTCAATGAGCCCATCGCGGGCAATTATCTCGACGAGGACAACAACTTCCAATTGCTGGGCGTAACCAATCGGTCAGGAATAGCCTCCTCGACGTCGGTCTACTTCGACGGTACTCCCAGTTGTGAAGCAACAAGTGCCGTCACCCGTGTGCT
The DNA here is from genome assembly GCA_947303735.1 of uncultured Bacteroidales bacterium. Taxonomy (GTDB): domain Bacteria; phylum Bacteroidota; class Bacteroidia; order Bacteroidales; family P3; genus Colimorpha. The sequence goes on from CAMYZD010000078.1 coordinate 7,617, forward strand.
GTCCGCCAAATCGTTCTCCATCGATATGATGGTCAAGCCGGATGCACCCATCTCGAACCGCCCGCAGGAACTCTTTGGACATACTACCAAGAACGGCGGCATCTCGTTCGGTCTGGAACCCGATGGCAACCGATACCGGTTGTATGGCACCATCGACGACTACACTGTCCACTCCCGTCCCCTCGAACCGCTGACAGCCTTTACCCGCGTTGTGATGACCTACGACAATATTACCAACGAGGTGAGGTTCTATGCAGGCACACAGGATGTGACCGACTCGGACAGCGACGTCCCTGCGGCACCTGCCTACACAGGCTCCGCACCCTTGAAATTCGGACATGGATACAAAGGCAATATGTTGGAGGCGAGACTGTGGATTAAGGCTCTCCTGCCCGATGAAATTGTCGAGACTCACCAGAAACGCCTTACGGGATATGAGCGCAAACTGGCTGCTTACTATCCCATGAACGAGGGACGTGGCGATATTCTTTACGACATTGCCAACGGCTCGTCGTTGACGATGCATGGCGCCAACTGGACTACTCCCTCGGGCTTCTCTCTCCACATGAACGGCACCCGCACCGTCACGCTCGACCAAGACGTGCTGTCGCGCTCGAACATTCAGGACTACACCCTGATGTTTTGGTTCCGCACCTCGGAATACAACACCGGTCTTCTCTCGGCGGGATGGAATGGCCAAAAGGGCACTTTAGTCTCTATCGAGAACGGTCGTGTGGCCTTCCGCAACAACGGGATGGCGCTGCAAACTACCAACCTCTATTCCGACGGTCTATGGCACCACTACGTGCTGACCGTAAACCGCACCTTCAACAATGCCTCCATCTATATCGACGGTGAGATGGTGAACACCTTTGCCACCGACAGCCTGAGCGGGTTGAGCGGTGTCATGGTTTTAGGCGGCGATGCCTACGGTCTCACCCGCAATTTCTCCGGCAACTTCGACGACATTGCTATCTTTGAACAGGCACTGCCCAGAAGCCTTATCGAGACCTACGACAATATCTCGCCCCTCGGCGATGAGATGGGACTGGTAGGATTCCTCTCTTTCTCTGACCAGAAGGAGAACTCCAGCGGCATTATGGAGGAGGTCTTCTCCGTCAACAACCGTCGCATCTTCAAAACCTCTGACGGTATCGTGGTCAACAAAATCCAACCGTTGGTCATCTCACCCGATTCGACTACTCTTGCCTCCATGGCCGACCACAACAGCCATGCCCCCGTACGCGAACGCGACCTGCTGACCAAGATTAACTTCGACTGGTCGTTCAACTACGACGAACTCATGATCAATATCAACATGCTCGACCGCGAAATCAACAAGAACAACATCTATCTCACCGTCCGCAATGTCGAGGACTTGAATGGCAACCGCACGGTAAACCCCATCATGTGGCAGGTGTATGTCAACAAGAACACCCTTGTCTGGAACTCCGACGGCATTAACGAGGTGTTTACCGACCGACCCTCTGAAGACTACGTTATTCCCGTTCAAATCAGAAACGTTAGTGGCAAACGCCACCAGTACTACATCGACGGCCAGCCCGACTGGCTGAGGATAAACCAGTCTTACGGCAGCATCGAGCCCCAGGAAACCCTCACCTTGCAGATGATTCTGGACAAGAACATACCCATTGGCACCTATGCCGAAATCATCTATCTTACCGATGAAGACGGACTGGCCGAACCGTTGAAAATCTATATCCAGGTAAAAGCCAAGTGCCCATGGCCGATGCTTAACTTCAACGCTTTCGACCGTCAGATGACCTTCCGGGGCCAGGTGGTTTTGGACGGTATCTACGACACCAATCCCGAGGATATTGTCGCTGCTATTGTCGACGACCAGATTGTAGGGAGATGCAACATCTCCTTCGAAGAGGAAACCAATACAAGCTATGTCTATATGACCATCTACGGCAACGATGCCTCGCAAAACCGTCCCGTCAACTTCCGTCTGTGGGAGTCCACCACGGGCCGCATCTTCAGCCTTACATCGTCCGAACCTGTCACCTTCCAAGGCAATGGCTCGGCAGGCTTGCCACCTTCCGCACCTGTTACGCTTACCACCTCCGCCAACGAGGTGCAGAACCTCAACCTCAACGCTGGCTGGAACTGGATTTCCTTCAACATCATACCCGACCGCGATGGGGATTTGAACAACCTGTTCTTCACCACCAGCCCCTTCTCTGCAGGCGACCAGATTAAATCAGCCTCTGCCATGCAGTTTGCCGAATACAACGGTGCCCATTGGGAAGGCTCGCTTTCCAACGTAAACTACAAACAGATGTACATGTTCCGTGTCGCAGACGACCATGCCAATACTCAAGTGGCAGGCCGACGTATTACTACTGATTCCGAACGTACCATCCAACTCTCCCACGATTGGAACAGTCTGCCCTATCTGCTCACCTACGACGAGGACATCACCAATGCCATGGCCGACTACGTGGATCACGCCTCCGTGGGCGACATTATCAAGTCGCAGCACAACTTCGTCGTCTTCTCCGAAAACCTGCGCTGGGAAGGCTCGCTTAATATCATGCACCCGGGCGAGGGCTACCTCCTCAAACGTCTTGCTGCCACACCGGTATCGTTCACCTACCACAACAGCAATAAGAACGGTGCAACGAGCGGCAGCAAAGGTGCAACACCTCCTGTCTTCACCCAGCCCCATTCCACTAACATGACCATGATTGCCACTGTCGAGAATCCTTCCCACTGTACCCGTGTGCTGGCTTACGTAGGTTCTTCGCTTTCGGCAGTTGCCATGCCTCAGGTCGTGGACGGCGACACCCTCTTCTTCATCACCATTGGTTCCGACCAAGGTGGACAAGTGTCATTCCTGCTCGAGTACGGGGATAACCTCACGGGTATAGCCTCCAAGCGTATCCCATACCAGCCCAACGCCCACTTCGGAACGCTCCGCCAGCCCGTAATGCTCGCCCTCGAGCCTTCGGGCGAGAGCAGCCGCTCCGCTGTGGCACTGCCTTCAGTCTTCACCGACCGTGTCACCTTTGCCGTAACCGACTCCCACGCTCCCCTTGACGCCCCAATGAGCGTCCGCATCTACTCCATGCAGGGTGTGCAGGTGGCTACTCTCGAAGGCCCGGCCCCCCAGCTTATGTGGACTGAATGCGCTGCACTCCCCGCGGGCGTATACTTTGCAACAATTAATTACAATGGTACAATAACAACCCTCAAACTGATAAAGAAATGAAAAGAATCATAATCACTCTGTTCGCCCTTGTAGGACTTGTCTTTGCAGGATGCCATAAGGAGAGCATCACCTCCATCGACACAAACGGCACCCTTGGCACACCCCACGGCAGTGTCAACACTCCCTTGTGGAGTGTCGACACCAACTACGACTATAGCAGCAGCATGACCGCTGTGGTCGAAGTGGAACTCGCGCTCACCTACTCCCAGGCAGCCAACAATTGGCATGTCGACTCTTCCGACATGGTCGGTGCCTTCTGTGGCGACAAATGTGTCGGTGTGGCCAAGCCAACCCCTAATCTTTTCTTCGTCTACATTACAGCCCCTGAAGTCGGCAGCACCGAGCCTATCACGCTCCGCTACTACTCCTCTGTACTGAAAAACATCTTCTACAGCGACGTCTCCTTCCCCTTCGTCAACGGTGGGCAGCAAGGAACCGTCAATCAACCCCTGCG
>CAMYZD010000079.1 GCA_947303735.1 uncultured Bacteroidales bacterium
AGGTTTCGACCCAAGGAAGAGTAGTGGCAGGGGAACAGTCTACCACGCGGACACGCATACTAAGCGTGTCGGAGCCATAGGCGTTGGTGGCGATGACGGTGAGGGTGTCGTAATCGCTGCCACCAGCGGCAGTGACGTAGGCGGAGTCGCCCAAAGCATTGGTGACAATGGTGGCACCCCGAGCCGACAGCCAAGTGTAGTGAAGGTTGGTCGTAGAGCCATAGCGCAGTGAGGCAGTGCAGAGCACAGCAGAGTCGTTGTAGATGCGTGCTGGCACCGTGAGCGCGTCAATCTTGGGCAAAGTATCATAATCCACCCCTGCATTGAAGATGCGCATTATATAGCCGTACTGTACCATCAGGGCGAGCCGAATAGTTTGTCCGGCATATTGGTCGAGATGCACCTTGCGGACACGACGGGCGTTGCCTCGGGGAAATGTGGCGAGGGTGTCGGTGAAGAGCGAGAGGTCGGTACCAGCCGAGGGGGATGCCAGAACGTCTATGCTACAATTGCCCCAATAGGAGAGACTAAATGCTAAATCCTGCACATTATTAGGCACTGCAATAGGGGGTGTGATGAGGTATCGGTCGGCATTGCTAATCGTTTGCAAATGGTTGGTCGAGGTCCAGATTTCGCCATTTTCATCTGTGCTGCCAATATTGGTGCCAGGGTCGTTATGCACGAAATTGCTCATCTGCCAACATACATTGTAAGAGCCGAGGTAAGGAAACGTATCAACCCAAGGAAAGGTATTGATGGGCTGGCAGTCGTATACCGTGACATGGGCGTCGGTGATTAGCGTGCCGAAGGGGTTGCTCATGGTGAGGGTGACCGTGTCGATGCCCGCAGCATTATACCGCACACGGTAAAGCACATCGCCATAGCTGTTAATCAATGGGGTGTCCACTACTATGGCAAGACCATTATCCACCATAGTACTGTGCCAGTTGGCTGTAGTCAACGAGTCGGTTTCCGGATAGAGTGAATAGGAATGCTCAACAGTATCGCCCACCTGCACAATTATATCATTAGTCCACCAATACCCCCAAGGCATACGGTCGCTACGGATGGTGAGGTTGGTGAGGCTGAGGGTGCGCCGTGTACCTGCGGTGGGCGGCACACAGAAAGCCACCCGGACGGTTTGTCCGGCATAAGGTGCCAAATCCACCGGCCAAGTATTCTGCAGATAGGTTTGGTTGGCGTAGTAGTTCCAAGTGGTAATGGTGTCCCACGAGAGGCCGTTGTTGGTGGTAACAAGAACATAATAGCTTATCTGTGACCCACCACTCTTGGCATTATCCCAACTCATTTGCAGTCCCACAGTGTCGTTGGGCAGTTGCAAAGGAGGGGAGATAAGCCACTGGCTGATGGTGCTCGGAACTGTAGCTAAAGCTACCGGCGTAGTGCTAGACTGGAAAAAGCCCGTAGTCCAAGTAGAGGAGTCAGAAGGGGTCCAGCCATCTAGGTTGGGACTGAAATTGGTCGCGTAGGGGAAGATGCGGACCGTATCGCTCGTCTGCGCCTTTGCACAGCAAGCGATTAAGCACATGATGACTACAAATAATATTCGTTTCATATTGAATGTGATTTTTTTGTGACCTGTGACCTGTGATACGAGTGATTTTTTTTGTGACCATGATACGACCCCATTCGTGTCACTGTTCACAATTCACTGGTCACTAATTTTAGTCTATTATATATCCTAGGGTAACGATGGCGGTGTGGCGACCCTCGCCTGAGATTATGCCAGGCATGTAGTATTGGTAGGATGCGGTGAGGGTAAGGTACTCATTGAGGCGATAACCAGCCTCGGTATTGAGGCGTAGGCCGAGGTCGAAATTGCCAAACTGCAGATAGCCTCCCAGATTGAGTCGTATGGCTAATTTATCAGTGGGTCGGTAGCTAAGGCCGTAGCCATATTGTAGACCGACAGATAGGGAATCGCTGCCAGAAGTAAGCGATGGTACGCCAAAGAGTAGGTATAGGGCACCTTGATTGTTGGCACAGATGGCACCATAGTTCTTGGAATCTCTTGTAATACCTACTCCTACAAGAGCCTGTGTGCCTATCGCTTGAGAGTGGCAAGCTCCTAGCGAAAGACCCACCTGCGTCCTAGCAAACTGGAATGACATGTTGTCGGACCAAGTTCGCACTAGGGGTTCTTTTGGGGTTTTCTGTTTGTAGATACTATTTGTAACGTCTGATGCTTGGAAGGATTGCCATTGCGATTGCGACGGGGGATTTTGAACCTGGGTTTTCGCATCGGCCAGATCGCTAGGCACAACCTTAGTATTATTATCTTCCAGTGGAAGCAAATAATCGTCGGAAAGAGGCTGTGGGTCGAAAGCACCTGCGGGCAGAGATCTGTGAGGCTCTTGGAGGAGCTGCATGGTGCGGGCGTGAGAATGGGGGGAGGGAGGTGTTGTCAGTGAGATAGGGGTAGTTGGGATAGTCGTAGGAATGGCGGAAGGAGTATGAGGGCGAAGCTCAGCAATGGTTGGCGGAGCGATGGGGGAAGCAGGACGGAACCAGAGCATCCAAGACACTCCGATCAGGATGGCGACACTGGCGGCGGCACTGCCCAGCCAAAGGGGCAATGTGCGCCGACGGGGCTGCTGCGGTTGGGAAGCGGCCTCTTTCGGACTGCTATGATGCGAGAGCATGGAGAGTATGTCCTGCTCCGTATGGCGGGGCGGGGCGGACTCAAGGCGTTGCTTCTCTGCCTTCCATGCCTTGCGATAGGGTTCTAGATTTAGTTCGTCGGTCATAATTGCTCCTTTCCTTTCACTTCTGTCGGTCTTTTATTTCTTTGAGACGCGCTTTGATGCGGCTCATGCGTGTGCGTATTGCCTGTTGGCTGAGGTTCATCATTTGTGCTATCTCGTCGTATTCGTATCCGTCAATATACAGACCCGTCAAATAACGGTCGTCGGCATTGAGTTGGTCAATCAGGTAGTAGAGCTCACCGACGAGGGGGTCGGGGGAGTCGTGCCAGTCTTCGAAGTTGCGCTCTAGGTCGGTAAGACTTACTTCGGGTTGTCGCAATTGATGTCGCCGATAGTATGCTACCGCCGTGTTGCGAGCCACGGAATAGAGCCACGAGCTGAATTTGCTGTCTCCATTATAGGAGTCGTAACTCTCCCACAGGGCACAGACAATCTCCTGATAGAGGTCTTCGGTCGAATTGTCGCGGCGACAGCCATAGAGCCGACATACACTGTATATCAGCGCATCGCACTGCTGCACTTGTGCCACAAACTGCTCTTGGCGACGCCGTTCCTCTACTAGCGTTTTCTTGTCCATCTGATAGTATGTAGCAAAAAGTGGGCGATTTGTTACAGACCCCTAAAAAAAAAATTACAGGCGCCTTACCGTGGCATCGGTTTGGAATAGGTCGTCGAGGGTGGGCTTGGCGATGAATGGAGCTGTAGACATTTGGTGTTCGACGAAGTCGGCTATTTGAAGGAACGTTATCTTTCCTTCGATGAATTGCTGCACTGCGACTTCGTTGGCGGCATTCATTATGCAAGGCATGTTGCCCCCACGGGCGATGGCCTCGTAGGCCAAGGGGAGGCATCGGAAGGTGTCGGTATCGGGATTTTCAAAGGTGAGCTGCGAGTACTTCTCAAAACTGAGGCGGGGCAGATGGCTCTCGATACGTTGAGGAAAGGTAAAGGCATATTGGATGGGGGTTTCCATGGTGGGGACACCCAACTGGGCCTTGATACTGCCGTCGACATATTGCACCATGGAGTGAACCACCGACTGGGGGTGAACCAACACTTGTATGCGTTCGGCAGGTATGTCGAAAAGCCAACGCGCTTCGATGACCTCCAATCCTTTGTTCATCAGTGAGGCCGAATCGATCGTCACCTTGCGCCCCATACTCCAGTTGGGGTGTTTGAGTGCATCAGCGAGGGTCACTTTCTCGAGCTGGTCGCGTTTCCATCCGCGAAAGGGGCCGCCCGAGGCGGTGAGGAGTATCTTGTCGACTCCACCCACTTCGCCCACAAGGCTTTGGAAGATGGCGGAATGTTCGGAATCGACAGGGAGTATCGGCACGCGGTTGCGGGCAGCGGCGTCGGTCACCATCTGCCCTGCTACCACCATGGTTTCCTTGTTGGCCAAGGCAATGGGCTTGTGGTGTTCGATGGCACGGAGGGTAGGACGCAGTCCGGCAAAGCCCACGATGGAGGCCAACACCATGTCGATGCTCTCCATCTCCATCAGGTCGGCAATAGAGTCTATGCCGGCAAACACTTTTATGTCGTGTGAGGTAAGGGCATCCTGCACTTGCTGGTACTTGCTCTCGTCGGCAATGGCCACTGCATTGGGGTCAAACTCCAGTGCTTGGGCTATCAACAGGTCGGCATTGCTGCCTGCGCATAGCACCTCGACGGCCATCTCGTCACGATGGCGACGGATAACGTTGAGTGCCTGTGTCCCGATAGAACCGGTAGAACCTAATATCGCAATCTTTTTCATACAGTTATTTTTTAGTGACCAGTGACACGATAGCGCTCTTATCACAAGTCACAAAATTTCAATTTTCAATTTTCAATTAAAAAGCGGCAGCCAATTTTTGAAGTAAGAACTATGAACTAAGAAGTTGGGGCGGCAGCCAATTTTTAATTCTTAATTTTTAATTCTTAATTTGTTACGTTTTTAATTTTCTTGGCTTCCTTACGTTGTTGCTCAATCTCTTGACGCAGCAACGAGTCGGCTTTGGTATGACGGTAGACCACCTCTTGGTCGTTAACGACCCGTGTCGATGTGTCCTTCGCTGTGCGGAATTCCTTGCCGCCCAAGATGTCTTGGATAATGGCGATATGCTGCTCGTGCTGATCGATTATCACTTCCAGCGAGTCGATAATCTGGGCGTTGCGGGCCGTCTCTTCCTTCAGCTCGGGTTTGATATAGCCTGGCACCAGGTTGCGCAAGGGAGTAAAGGCGATAAGGAGCGACGTGAGGATAATCATCACTATGACAAAGATGCCTACATAGGTGAAAAGATTGGTCCCCGTCAACTCCATGGAGAATTTTTCCTGCAGCGTATCTGTATCCATCACCACTAGGCGATGTTTGTGGCGCATACGCTCGCGGAAATCCTGCCATTTGCTAGAAAGGCGCAGCCGCATGGCCGCGCCTTTCTCATTCATTTGGTTGTCTGACCTGTCGCTATCCATTAGAAAAATTTGTTGCGCTGGTCTATAACCTTAGCGTTATCTTTCAGGACTTGCTGTACGTTACGCAGGCTCTGCATGAAGCCCTGCTCCTTTTGGCTACGAAGGTTCGAAGCATCTACGGGAGTGGGGTTGTCTACTCTGGCATTCACCTTGAACATGTAGACACCCTGAGCGCCTTGGATAGGTCCGACAAGGGTATTCTCGCCAGCGGCGACAATGGCGGACTGCACTTTGGGCTCCATGCCGAACTGGCCAAGGAAGTAGTCGTTGAACGAGACGCTGTCGAGCGTGTCAACCTTGGAGTTGACTTTGGTGGCAATTGCGTAGATGTCGGCACTTGCCTTCTTTGCCTCTTCCATACGGGCCATGAGCAATTCGCCTTTCTTCTCGTTGCGAACCTGATTCTCAATCATGGTGCGCACCTGGTCGAGGGTGGCGTAACCCACTTTGTACACATCTTTCACAGCAGCCACAATATATTGGTCGTCGGCCTCGAAAATCTGGTCGGCAACTTCGCCCACCTCGGTCTTGTCGTTGAAGGCCCACTGGACAATGCTACGGGCGTTGCTGATGCCGCTCATCGAATACTGCATCGGGGTAACCATGGCGTTGCGCACCTGCAGGTTCTCCTGCTGGGCGGCGGCAGTCATGGCAGTATAGGTGCGGTTGTTGCCAGCAAACTTGTTGGCTTCATTATATATATTGCGGGTTGTTGCTTCCGATGCTGCAATGGTGCGGGCGATGGTGGCAACACGATACTTTCTGTGAGGAGCGGTCTTGCCGGTCACCTTCACCACATAGTAGCCAACCTCATTGGGGTGCTGCTTCACAAACACTCCGCCTTCGGGGGTGTTGATGATATCTTCGTTGAGGAAGCCAAAGTTGCCATCAAGCTGCCAATTCATGTCGCCACCGTTCTGCGAATCGTCGGAGTATTGCTCCACAGCCTGCTCGAAGGTCATGGCGCCACTTCTGACTACGTTCAGCACACTGTCGGCGAGCTGCTTGGCCTGCTCGTCGCCACGGGTGATATTGCCACCCACCTTGTCGTTGAAGATATAGATGACACTGGCGCGCAAGCTGTCGGGACGGTTGGCAATCTTCAGCACTTTTGCCATCAACCACTCATTGCCTGCAATGCGAGGGCTGATAAGCGAGCCTTCGCCAGCAGCCATAAGGGCTGAATCCATGGGCGAGGCAAACTCGCTGGCCTTACGATAGGTGGAATCGTAGCTGCGGTCGGACTCAGCATTGACAAAGAAGGTCAGCTCTTCGGGGTCGATGGTCTGGAACTCTTCCCAAGTTTGTGCCACAGCGTTCTGGATGTCGTCTAGGTCTTTGGCAGTAGGTTTGATGGGGTAGACGATATAATCGAGCTCACGCATCTCGTCGCGAAGACGGAACTCTGCCTTGTGCTTGTTGTAGTAGTTTTGATAGTCAGCCTCGGTGAGGGTGATTTCGTCATCACTGACCGACTGGAAGGGGCAGCTGGTCAGGCAGACGTTGCTCAACTTGCTACCCATCTCCGACATCTGCTTGGCAATGGCATTGGGCATGTAGAGACCACGAGCAATCAACGAGCTATACTTCTGCTGTTTGCGGTCGGTTCTCACAGCCTTCTCCAGTTCCACCCATTCCATACGCTGGGCGGTATCGAGGTCTTCGAAGTTGTCAACATAGTACTGGATTGCCTGAACCTGATAGACACCGGTCTTGGGGTCGGTGAACGACTGGCGCAGGTAGGGGTGGATAAAGGTTCCCACATACATGTCGCTCAACTCAGCGGGGCTGACGGTCAGACCCAGCTTGGCAAACTGCTCGTCGGTAAGGGTCTCGTTCACCAAGTTCTGCCACACCTGCTCGCGGATCTGATATTCAGTCTCAGCGGGCACCTGGCTGACACCTTGCTGGCGCTTATAGTTGTTTTCCATCTCCTCCGTAAGCTCGTTGAAGCGTTGGTAGGTGATGGTGTTACCGTCAATCTTGCCCATGTCGGGTATTCCCCGGTTGTTCTTGGTAAGGTCACCAATAATAAATGCAACGATAGCCAAACCAACAACAGCAACGGCTATCCAAGAGTGTTTTCTAATACTTCCTATGATTCCCATTTGTGAGTATTTTAGTTATATTTTTTATTATATTATTCACCATTTTAAGCGTGCAAAAGTACAAAGAAATTTTTGTGTACAGAATTTTTTTGCCAAAGTTTTTTTAGCACTACACCGTACACCAATGTATATCAAATATTTGCACCTATGCAAAAAATATCACAAATCAGCACCAAAACTGAAAGGAAGCAAGTTTTCAACACCCTCGACACGACGAATTCGGCCTCCTTCGAGATAGCAATAAATCGCCAGCCGATTGCCATACCGCGTCTCGTATTCCGACATCACCTGGCGACATGCACCACAGGGGGAAGCCTCGGTAAACCCACCACCAAAATACCCCACAACCGCCAATGCCACCACAGCCTGTTCGGGGCTCTGCGCCGATGCTCTGAACAAGGCGGTACGCTCGGCACACAATCCCGAAGGGTAAGCCACATTCTCCTGATTGCTTCCCGACACCAGCGTGCCATCGGCCAGAAGCACCGCAGCTCCGACATGAAATTTAGAATACGGTGCATACGCACTGCGCGTAGCCTCCATGGCACATTCCATCAGCCGTCTAGCATCATCGGGCAGCTCGGCCAGCGTGCCGTACTCTACATAGTTGATAACAAGCCTCTTCTCTTCCATAACAAATATAGTTTATAGGAACCCCTTAAATTTTAATTTTTAATTTTTAATTTCTTACTATCTTTGCAAACTGATAATGGAAACGTTGAATTTCGAAAAATATTGTGTCCTTGGACTTTCGCCCATGGACGATATCACCGACCTCCCTTTTCGCCAACTCTGCAAGGAGTTCGGTGCCGACCTGCTCATCACCGAGTTCATCGCCTCCGAAGCCCTCAATCGCGATGCAGAAAAAAGCCGCCGCAAGATGCTCTTTACCCCTTCGCAACACCCTATCGGCATCCAGATATTCGGCGCCAACGAGGAGGAGCTCGTACAATGCCTCGACATCGTGGAGCAGCAGCAACCCGATTTCATCGACATCAACTGGGGTTGTCCCGTACGGAAGGTGGCCGGCAAAGGTGCCGGCAGCGGTATCCTCAAGGATATCCCTAAGATGCTCCGCATCACCGAGTCTTTGGTCAAGCGGTCCCACCTGCCTGTCACGGTCAAAACTCGTTTGGGTTATGACGAAAGCGACAAACCGATTGTCGAACTGGCCGAGCGACTGCAGGACGTAGGCATCGCCGCCCTCAGCATTCACGGTCGCACCAAGACCCAAATGTACCAAGGCTCGGCCGATTGGACGCTCATCGGCGAGGTGAAGAACAATCCCCGTATGCATATTCCTATTTTCGGCAATGGCGACATCACTACCCCCCAGCAAGCCATCGAAGCCCGTCGCCGCTATGGGGTGGACGGCATACTCATCGGTCGCGGAGCCATAGGCAACCCTTGGATATTTGAGCAAACCCAACGGCTACTGCGCGGAGAGGACGAACGCCCCGTCACCGTCCAAGAGCGGGTCGAAGTATGTCGCCGCCACATCCTCTCAGCCATTGATTTCAAAGGCGAACACACCGCCATCTTCGAGATGCGAAAGCACTACGGAGGATACTTCCGCGGTCTCCGCGACTTCAAGCAATTCCGCATCCCCATGGTCAACACCACCTCGACCGACGAACTATTCACCCTCCTCGACCGCGTGGCCGAACACTATGCGATGTAGCACCCGTCTTTGTACCGTTCCTCCATGGTGGCTTCGGCTGTTCATCGCTACTTTGTCGATTCATCATCGTTCGTTTAACGCTATAAAAGCGTCGAAATACCGTTGAAACACCATCGAAGCAGCGTTGAAATACCGTTGATATGCTTTACATACACGGAAGCCTCGAAGTGGCATTGGTAGCGTCGCTCGTATTCTTCGATGAGCATGGGGCGGAAGTCGGGGTGGGCGATGCGGATGAGGTCTTCGGCGCGGTGTTTGAGGGTGCGTCCCTTGAGGCGGGCAATGCCATATTCGGTGACAATGTAGTTGACATCGTTGCGGGTGGTGCTGACGGCAGCGCCAGGTGTGAGGAAGGGTTTGATGCGCGAGATAGTGCCGCCTGCTGCGGTGGAGGGCATGGCGATGATGCTCTTGCCTTCGCGCGACATGGTGGCGCCGCGCACAAAGTCTATCTGCCCACCGATGCCGCTGTATTGCCTCATGCCTATGGATTCGCTGGCCACCTGCCCCATGAGGTCTACCTCGAGGCATGAGTTGATGGAGACCATGCGGTAGTTTTGGGCTATGATGAAGGGGTCGTTGGTGTAGTTGACGGGATAGAGCTCGATGTTTTCGTTGCAGTCGACGAAGTCGTAGAGTTCGCGCGAGCCCATGATGAAGGTGGCGACGGCTTTGCCTTTGTGCATGGTTTTGCGGCTGCCGTTGATGATGCCTCGGCGCATAAGGTCTGCCACTCCGTCGGAGAACATTTCGCTGTGTATGCCGAGGTCGTTCTTGTCGCCGAGCGACTGCAGCACTGCGTTGGGTATGGCGCCGATGCCCAGCTGAAGGGTGGAGCCGTCGGCAATGAGGGAGGAGCAATGTCGACCAATGGCCATCTCCACCTCCGACGGGGCGTCGGCATGCAGCTCGGGCAGATGGTAGGCACAGGGGATGATATGGTCGATTTGCGACACGTGGACCATGCCTTCGCCGTAGGTGAAAGGCATCAATTCGTTGGTCTCGATGATGACGCTCTTTGCCACACGGATGGCGGCCAGCGCATAGTCGCACGACACACCCAGCGAGCAGTAGCCATCTTCGTTGGGCGGTGTGGCTTGGAACACTGCCACGTCGCAGGGTATTTCGTCGCCAATCATTTCGGGCACATCCTTGAAGTAGGCGGGGAAGAAGTCGCCCTCGAGGTGGTTGACCGCGTCGCGCGAGTTGGCTGACAGAAAATTGCTAACATGGCGGAAATGACCATAGCAGCGGGGATGGAGGCATTCGTTTTCGCCCAAGGTGGTCATGTGGAAGATGAGCACGTCGTTATAGTCCTCGCAGTGTTCTGCCAAGGCATGCTGAATGATGCGCGGTGCTGCCGCCGCATGGCCCATTACCACACAGTTGCCGTCGTGGATGTCGGTGATGGCTTTTGCAGGGGTCGAAACTTTCTTTTTATATTCTTCTTTCCAGTTCATAACAGTTGGTATATTTTAATGACATTAGTTACCTTAAACCCAAATCGGTCATTAGGCCGACTTTTACCATTTATTACGCTTTTTTAGGTCTGTTTGTGACATCTTAGCATTTCTTCCGGCATCTTGTCCACATCGCTGTCTCGCCGTAGCCCGCTACGACTTCGCCAGCGATGCGGCCAATCTGCTCGGAACAAATACTAATCTGTCATAAACCCTAACGACCGATTTGGGTTAAAAAAGGCAATGCCAACTGCTGCAAAGGAAAAAACATAATGGAGGGAAATCCAGATGAGAAATCCGTAGACAACAACCTTTGACGCGAAAGCATTGCCTATCAGTCGAGGCAGGTCTCCTGGCTTACCCCCTGTCGGCAGGCACCTTCTCAGACCGCTTGTGTCCAATGGCGTTTTGCCCACCGATTTATGGGGATTACAGTTGCGCGACAGCTCACGATTCTCACGTGATTCCCTCTTCGCCACCCTAAGAAGCTGTTTTAATTTAATTCAATGATTTTCTTAAAGCACATATACGGCATCTTTTTCTCCTTTTTTCGGTTACAATGGAACCCCATTGCGCCCTCAAGAAGGAGTAAAATCTGCTCGTCTATCTGCATAATAAAATTCATCAATCAAATTAAAATAGCTTCTAATATGAGGCGGAACCTTGATGATGATTATCTTTTCAATGTGCTGTTGCATTGTGATATGCA
>CAMYZD010000080.1 GCA_947303735.1 uncultured Bacteroidales bacterium
AGTCGCGGATGGCATTGATGGTGGACTCAATGGCCTCTTTCGGCAGGACGCAAGGGCCTGCGTTGAAATTATAAGCTGTTTTCATTTGATTTGTGTTTAAGTGATTTATAATTATTTTTGATGATTTTTGTGTATTTAAATCGCTTGCAAAGTTACTCTTTTATTTTAATATATTGATACTTTTCTATAAAAAAATAATCCACAACCCCATTTTTTCACCATCAACACATCATTTTGCCCCCTCCTCTCTCCCACCCTGCCTTAGGCCGGCACCCGCGACCAGGCATCATCTCGAAGCCCCCTTGTTCGCTCTCTGAAACGAACAATAAACAAAAAAGGATCTATTAAGGAGTGGATAAGACCCGAAGGCAGCATGGAGGAGAACCAAAGTCAAAGGGGACGGAAGGTTGGCGTGGACACTATTGAGCCCACGATAGTAGCAGGAGGAATTCGTGGTGTTCATAAACCCAAATCGGTCATTAGGCCGACTTTTCATTCAAATTCTCTTTTTTATGTCTGTTTATGCCATATCAGCATTTCTTTCGGCATCTTTTCCACATCGCTGTCTCGCCGTAGCCCGCTACGCCTTCGCCAGCGATGCGGCCAATCTGCTCGAAACAAATACTAATCTGACATAAACCCTAATGACCGATTTGGGTTAAATGCAGATACCAATAGAGATGAGATGGTTGCACAAAAAGGGCGTATTAATGGCTTTCGCAACACAAAAATAGTAGGTATACCTCTACCTCCTAAAGGAGGTAGACATGAACGGGCATAAGAGGGGATGGTGGAGGTGCCCTATCGGTTTTTATAACTCAAAAAAAGCCCTTCGGAAAAATAAATTTTAAACCGTATTTTGTGAATAACAAAACATACTTTTGAGGATTAACCACTTAAGAAAAAACAGCCTTTAGACGCCGCGATGATATTCAGCATATTACACACAACCGCCTGTAAAACAAACCAATAAAATAGATATCAACAAATAGGGTCTTATACTACAAAGAGTTGTACAACTAATCAACAATCGGTCAAAAAAAGCGCAGAAAAGGGCAAAAAAAATTTGGCAGAAAAAGAAAAAATCCTATATTGACCGTGGTCAAAAATAGGCAAAAAAATAAAGAGGTTATTTTTCAATTTCTTGTCGGAAGACGGACAGGTGGGGAAAGGAGGAAAAACGAAAGTGCTTTATAAAAAAAAATTGACATACGCAAATTTATTTTTCCATCGTCTGTGTGATAAAATTGTTGCACCTTTGCATTACGAACGAAAGAGAGCAAAAGCCTCATAAATGTAACAGAAACAGCAAAAAGAATAACACACAATATAACCATGGAGCAAGAGTATCAGAGAGTATGGGACGAGTGTCTGGGATTTATCCGCGACAACCTCTCGGGAAAAGAGGGCGAGGACGCCTTTACGACGTGGTTTAAGCCCATCGTGCCAGTCAAACTGGAGGCTAACACCCTTACGATACAGGTGCCTAGCCAGTTTTTCTACGAGTGGTTGGAAGAGAACTACGCCGAGCTGCTAAAGGATGCCATCCGTCTGACCTTGGGACCTACTGCCTGCCTACAATATAGTATAGTAATGGACAAGAGCATATCCGACTCGCCCATCACTACGCGCATTCCCTCCACCGGCCGGCAGTCGACCATCAACCGCATGAAGGATGTACCCATGAACCAGCGGAGCGACAACCACGACATTCTCAACCCCTTCGTCATTCCGGGTATACAAAAGATTCGCATCAATTCGCAACTGAGTTCCGCCTATACCTTAAACAACTTCGTGGAAGGCGAGTGCAACCGCCTCGCACGTTCGGCCGGCTATGCCGTGGCAGACCGACCCGGCAAGACCGCCTTCAACCCCCTGATGCTGCATGGCGGAGTGGGACTGGGAAAGACCCACTTAGCCAACGCAATCGGACTGCAGACCAAGGAATTCCATCCTGAGATGACGGTTCTCTATGTCACCTCGGAACAATTCATGCAGCAATATATGGATGCCGGTCGCAACGGCACCACATCCGACTTTGTCCACTTCTACGAAATGGTGGATGTGCTGATTGTCGACGACATCCAGTTCTGGGCCAACCGCGGAGCCCGTACCCAGGAGGCCTTCTTCCACATCTTCAACACCCTGCATCAGGCCAACAAGCAGATTATCATCACCAGCGACAAGGCTCCGAGCGAGCTGCAGGGACTGGAAACCCGCCTCAACTCACGCCTAAAATGGGGCCTTGCAGCCGAGTTGCTACCCCCCGACGTGGAGACCCGCATGAACATCCTCAAGCAGAAGATGCGCAACGACGGTGTGGAGATGCCCGACGACGTGATAGAGTATATTGCCTACAATATTAATACGAACGTGCGAGAGTTGGAGGGCGCGTTGATATCGCTGATGGCCCAATCGTCGCTGAACCACCGCGACATCACTATCGACCTCGCCCGACAGATGGTAGACAAGTTTGTGAAGAGCACCAGCCGTGAGGTGACCATCGATTACATCCAGAAGGTGGTGTGCGACTACTTCAACATCCCCATCGACAGCATTCAGTCGCGTACCCGCAAGCGCGAGATAGTGCAGGCACGCCAACTGACCATGTATTTTGCCAAGAAACTGACCAAATCGTCGCTCGCCATCATCGGCCTGCAGTGCGGCAACAAAGACCACGCTACCGTGCTTCACGCCTGCAAGACGGTGGCCAACTTGGCAGACACCGACAAACAGTTCAGGCTGTGGATTGACGAGTTGGAGAAGAAACTCAAAGACTGAATCAGATGAAGGTTCCATTCAAGCCAGGCACACTGATTTATCCACTACCGGCAGTAATGGTGAGCTGTGGCGACGAGCCTGACAACTACAATATTATCACAATCGCATGGACGGGCACGGTATGTAGTGACCCGCCCATGTGCTATATATCAGTGCGCCAACAGCGCCATTCGTACGACATTATCCGACGCACAGGCGAGTTCGTCATCAATCTCACCACAGAGGAACTGGCCAAGGCGACGGACTGGTGCGGAGTGCGCAGCGGCCGCGACTACAACAAATTCAAGACCATGAACCTTACCCCGGAGATGGGGCAGGTGGTGAAGGCTCCGCTGATTGCCGAAAGCCCACTGAATATTGAATGCCAAGTGGTGGACATCCGCCCGCTGGGCAGCCACGACATGTTTCTTGCCAACGTGGTGGCCATCGACGCGGAAGAACGGCTCATCGACAAAGCCACCGGCGCCTTCCAACTGAACCACGCACAACCCATAGCCTTTTCCCACGGCAAATATTACGGCCTGGGCGAGAAACTAGGAGGGTTTGGATTCAGTGTGAAAAATACTAAGAAAAAGAAATAAATCGAAAAGGGACTTTTGCCCCACTCATAAAAAACACCCAAAGGATGAATATTGTATGCGTTGAGCCTCTCGGCATCAGCCAAGAGCATTTTGAAGAACTGAAAAAAGAGTTCGCCAACCAAGGACACGACTTCCATTATTACCTCGACCGGAAAGAAGATGCCCCCACACTTATCAACCGCATGAAAGAGGCTGATATCGTCGTAATTTCCAATATCAAACTGACAGCCGAAGTGCTGACCGAATGTGCTCGCCTACGGTATCTTTCGGTTGCTTTCACTGGTTTGGACCACATAGACCTCGACTACTGCAAAAACCATAACATCGCGGTGCAGAATGCGGCTGGCTATTCAACCACAGCCGTGAGCGAACTAGCTATCGGACTGATGCTTGATGCCTTACGACATATCACCCACCTCGACGGCACCATACGCCAAGGCGAAGGCCGTGGCAACTTTCTGGGTCGTGAGCTGAGTGGCAAGACGGTAGGCGTAGTGGGCACCGGAGCTATCGGAACCGCTGTTATCCGTCTTCTGAAAGCCTTCGGTTGCAAGGTGCTGGCCTATAACCGCAGCCAACACGAAGAGGTGGTCGCCCTCGGGGCGCGATACACCGACCTCGACACCCTGATGCGCGAAAGCGACATCGTGACGCTCCATGTGCCCATGACCGCTGAGACACACCACCTGATAAGCGCTGAGCGCATAGCCTTGATGAAGCCGAGTGCCATATTGGTCAATACCGCCAGAGGCAACGTGGTGGACATCCCCGCCCTAGCACAGGCCCTGACGGCAGGAGCTATTGCCGGAGCCGCAGTCGATGTATACGAACAAGAACCCCCACTGCCTCAAGACCATCCACTCCTTCAAGCACCCAATTGCGTCTGCGTACCCCATATCGCCTTTGCTTCTCGTGAGGCATTTGACATTAGAGCCGATATCGTATTTGACCATGTGCGCAATTTTTTACACAGTGGAAATACTAAATAATAAAAAAAGCAAACAATAAACCACAAAAGACAAACAAACAATTATGCGACATCTTGCCATCCTATTGATGCTCACGTTAGCAGGTCTTGCCACCTGGGCAGCCCCTGTCGACCGCCAAACCGCCCTTGTGGCTGGCACACACTTCCTACAACAAAAGGGACTGATGAAAAGCACCGAACAACTGACATGCTACGAAGCCCCCGGAATGGCATTTGCCGATAAAAGCTTCTACGTCTTCAACCTAGATACGACAGGGTTTGTCATTGTGAGTGCTGACGACCGTTGTCTTCCCATCCTCGGTTACTCGATGAACGGCAGTTTTGACTTCGAGAAGCTACCCATCAACCTGCTTTCCTGGCTTCAGGAGGGCGCTGCCTCTATTCAAGAAGGCATACAAGCCAACGCCCCTGACGACAAATACACCTTGAAACAATGGGAAGAACTGCTCAAAGATAACGGGGGTGAAGACCCCAGCCCTAAGAGCGACAGCTACCTGCTGACTTCCACCTGGGAACAGGGCAGCGGCTACAACAACTACTGCCCCACGATGGGCGGCCAGCATGTGGTGGTAGGCTGTGTGGCTACCGCCATGGCACAGATTATCCGCTACTACGGGACACCCACCCGCGGATTTGGACGCAAACAATACCAGCATACCGCCTACGGAGTGTTGGCAGTCGACTTTGACACAACAGAATACGACTACAGCCTGATGCCCGACAAGATAAGGCGCAGCAGCTCCGACGCACAGAAAGACATGGTGTCGCGGTTCTGCTATCACTGCGGAATAGTGGTCAATATGGAATACCAACATAGCGGGCACACCACTGGCAGCGGCGCCCACACAGAGAATGTGCCGGAGGGACTCCTCTATTTCGGCTACACCAACGCCAAGTGCTACTCACGATATAGCATCAACAACGACTCATTGTGGATAGCCATGATACACGAAGAAATTGACAACCGCCGACCTATTGAATACTCAGGCTATGGCGACGAAGGAGGACATGCCTTTGTGCTTGACGGCTACAACAACAGCAACCAATTCCATTTCAACTGGGGCTGGGGCGGCTATGCCGACGGATTCTACAGCCTCAACACCATGGCAGGATTCACCTCTAACCACAGCATGGTCATCAACATCTACCCCTCAGGCTGGGACGGACACCTCACCCACTTTCTTGTTTCGCCCGACGGCGACGGCACCGGCATCAACTGGACCAGCACGAACAAGGACATAGACGCAGCAGTGAAACTGAACAAACTGGTGAACCGCGATATATGGCTCAAAGAAGGCACCTACTATGGCGATACCAACAGTGAATACGCCTACAATTTCAACTCACCAGCTACCCTATATGGAGGCTTTGCCGGCACCGAGAACTCATTGAGCCAACTCGACCCTGACAACCACCCCACCCTATTCGACGGCAAGGGCATGCACGGAGTGCTGTATGCCAACCTCTCCACCAATGGGAATAAGCAGCTCAACCTGCGCAATATCATCCTTCAGAACGGTTATAGCGCAGAAGGAAGTGTCGTGAACTTGATGGGGGAAGTGTATACTAGACGAATGACTGTGCGCAACTGTCAGAGCGACAGCGGTGTCATACTCTACGCTAATTCCTGCCACCTTATAGCCAACTCAATCCATGACAACAAGGCCCCTGTCATCGGGCAGATGCAAAGTACTGCCTTGCGGCAGAGCATGGTATTTAACAACGATGGCACTGCGCTAGAATTGCAAGGTTCCAGCCGTGTGGTCAACAGCGACATCGTAAGCAACCTTGGCACAGGAATATCGTTCAAGCACCCCAAAAGCACATTTATTAATAATATCGTGTGGAACAACGAGGTCAACCTGCAATTTGACACCACGTTGGCGGACACCTGCATACGCCACTGCGCCATCGAAGGCGAGCCCGATGCCCATGTGACCGACAGTTCATGCCTATGGCTCAACAGCAGCAATGAACATGCCCAAGGTCCTCGTTTCATTCAGCCCAGCACCCAGCGTGGGACAGCCGGCTATGCATCCACCCTCGACTGGCACCTCAACCGCAGGTCTGTCTGCATTGATGCCGGGGAACGTCTACGTGAAAGTCTTATCGACAACGACTACGACCTGATGCTTCGCTGCCGCAATGGTGTCATAGACTTAGGATGTTACGAATCCAATTATCCCGTCAGCATCGAGTCGAGAGAAAACGCAGGCACCACACTATCCATTTATCCCAATCCAGCCCGTACATGGCTCACTGTCAGTCATTGTGGCAATGGCTTAGTGAAGGTGTATGACCTCACCGGCCGTGAAGTCCTATCGGCAACATCCGAAGGAGGAAGCACACGACTGGACGTCAGCCAACTGCCCCAGGGCATGTACTTCCTACAATCAGGGGAGAACACCGTCAAGCTAGTCAAACAATAGACACTCAATACTATTTTTTCTCTTTTTTATGACGGGTGCCAAGCAATGCTTGACACCCGTCGGTCTATACGTAGGTATATAATAAAAGTGGCCCAGCCAAAGACCGAGCCACTTTATCACTATTAATTGATGTGAGATTACTTCACGGGATGGTCTGCATGGAACTTCTCCAGACGCTCCTTGAGGGCGGGGAACTGTTCGCGAAGCACCAAGGCGACACAGGCACGGATGCCCTGCTTGTGGCTACCGGTGATGTCGAGAGCGATAGCGCTGACGCCGTAACGGATAAGTTCGTTGAGCAGGTCAACTCCTTCGTAACCAGGATAGCAGAAGGTAAAATAGAATCCGTCGCCGATATCTTCACCCATATCTTTGTCATAGACGATAAAGAATCCGTTGTCGGTGAACATCTTCTTCATAATCTTGGCCTTTTCGCCGTATTCCTTGATGTCCTTGACAAAGTTGAAAGTACCGTCGTTGGCACCCTTGAGCATGGCAGCCATAGCATACTGCACAGAGTGGGCAGTGCCTGAACTGAGGCAGTAGAGAGTGCCGAAGATAAGGGCGCGACCCAACTGGGTCTGGCTGTAGTAACGAGCCAGGTCGGGGCATTCCATGTTGAACAGTTTGGGGCTGCATACCATCATGGCGATACGTTCACCAGCATAGGAGAAACTCTTAGAGCCGGAAATCATGATGACATAGCGGTCGGTGTATTTGGCCACGGTGGGTTGGAAAGGAGGCTGACCGGGCACGGAATAGTCTTGGCGGAAGTCCATGAGGAAGTAGGCAGAATCTTCCATCACCACCACTCCGTATTTATTGGCCATTTCGCCAATGATTTTGAGCTCGTGCTCGGTAAAGCAGAACCAGGCTGGGTTGTTGGGGCTGCTGTAAATGAGGCAAGCCACGTCGCCGTCCTTGAGTTCCTCTTCCAGTTTGTCGCGCAGTTTGTCGCCACG
The DNA here is from genome assembly GCA_947303735.1 of uncultured Bacteroidales bacterium. Lineage (GTDB taxonomy): Bacteria > Bacteroidota > Bacteroidia > Bacteroidales > P3 > Colimorpha. Next base: position 7,742 of record CAMYZD010000080.1, read on the forward strand.
GTATTCGTACACATCGAACGCCTTCATGGGGATGCCGAGGACGCGGCACTGCTGTTTCTGCACGGGGAAGCCAGGGTCGATAAAGAGGACCTTGGTCTTCTTGGCATCATAGCGGGTCAGCGTTAGGAAGCTGGCAAAACCAGCCTGCATCGATCCCACAGTAGGGACACAACAGTCGGGAGTGACATCGATGTCGAGGAAGTTCTTCACAAAGCGGGCAGCCTCTTTCTTAAAGTCGGGGGTACCATAGATTTCAGGATATATGGAAGCGACACCGCTCTTGAGTGCCTCGATTTGGGCATTGACACCCACCTGGGGGGCAGGTAGTCCGGGTATACCCATTTCCATCTTCACGAACGGGATGCCAGTCTCTTTCTCCACATCCTGAATCATCTTACGCATCTCGCGGATAGAGGCTTTGCCAGGGTTGGCTATTTTGTTTTGTTGGGCAATCTTGTCGATTACCTCTTTCTGTATGGGAATCTGTGTCATATTATTTAGATTTAGTGAAATGTTACATGGCTATTTGGTGGCAAAGTCCTTCAACTTGGACACATTGTTAGGACTAATTTCTTTGACGATATCGTAGACCTGTTTCTGCTCGTCGGCAGGAGCGGGGGTAAAAATACTTGCCAGTTCTGTTATTTTCACGTCCATAAACTGCTGGACTGACAAGATGTTGGGGCGGGTTTTGTGAACCTGCTGCAAGGCCTGTAGGGCGGCAATGATGCTCTGTCGGGCTTTGGGCTGGTCCTTGGTCATCATGTCGAGACCCATCCGGTGATAGAGGTAGTAGGCGGTATGGAGGGAGGAATAGGCAGAATTGGTGTGGTTTTCCATGAACCAATAGCGAGCCTTGGCACTCTCATGGTTGTTCCACCCCTTGTAGGTACCCACCTGGTCGGCCGTCTGACTGATGGTGCGGGCCTGCTCGAAGAAAGGCTCGCCACCGTTGGGACCGAAACTATCGAAATAGACTCCCAGCATGATATAAAGATAGTAGGCAACGGCAGAGGAGAGATTGCCAAAGAAAGTATTAGGATCGTAATCAAGCGGCTGGCTATCGTTGTAGACAAAGATGAAGTCGTTCGACTCGATATAATTGAAAAGGCCGGTTGTGTAATTGGAGTTGTACACAGGTCGACGGAGCTGGATAGATATCTGCCCTTTGAAGTCGGTGGCAGAGGTACGCTCACTAAGTATGATGCTGAGAGAGCAATCCAACCGTTCGTTCTGTTCCATCTCGAGAGTGGTCCATTGGCGGGAATTAATAAAATCCTCCAAGGCTTGCTTCATATTCTCGAAAACCTTTTTGTCTGACGACTCGTAAGACTGGGTGGTAGACATCAGTTTTTGATAGTTGACGGACACAGCACAACGAAACTCTTGGGCATGAAGCACACCCAAGTTAATAACAACCAACAATATAGCAATTACTCGCTTAATCATTTCTCCATGCAAATATACGAATAATATTCGATACAAATGTTAAAATCATCTTTTTCGATGAAAGGTTATCAGTATTCTATGTATTATTTTGTATCTTTGCATTGTGTTCAATCAAATTGATTTGCATAGCATCATACAAATCCACAGACATTACCTTAATACCACATAGATGAAAAACAAGTGTATTTTTACTATAGTCCTCTTGCTAGCTCTAGCTGCCACAGCGAGTGCACAGACTCCGTGGCGCACCATCGACTCCCTTATGCAAAGTCGGGCTTACTCAGATGCCTATGAGCTGGCACAGCAAAACTACTCCCACGCTTTGGAGCAAGGCGACTCCTACAACCTGCTGCGGGCAGCTTGCAGCATGAGTGATGCTGGAAGGAAGCTATATCTCGAGCTGAACGAAGAGTCCCTTTTGCGACGCACACTGCCCTATCTTGCCCCATTGGAGAGGGCTTTGTGCCACACCATGCTGGCCAACATATATGCCAACATGTATGACGGATTCAACCGCAGCAGTGATTTGGCACTGGAATTAAAAGAGGAATTGCAGGCGGTGGATGATGCCACTGACACGGTCTTCAGGAATTGGAGCCGGGCACGACTGGCCGACAGCATTGCAAGCCACACCGTGGCAGCCTTGGCCAATAGGCCGCTGTTGCGCAGCAGACGGGTGGCAGACTACAACTATATCGCATCGCACGACACGCTGAGCGACTACTCCTCGCTGACACTCTATGAGGCGGTGGCCTATGCAGCGGTACACAACGTGGTGAACGACAGCCTTCTTTTCACAAAAGCAAACGGCCTCGGATACAGCGATTCGCTGTTCCGCGCGATGTGCAACCCCATTGCCTTAGCCCACATGCACCTGCTGCACCTGCCGCAGGGCAGCAGCACGCTGTGGAAACTGGATTTGCTGCAAGAGGTGTCGCGGTTTCTTATCGGCAATGCCCCAAACGGCAAGCCCGACACCACGTCGGTCTCGTGGCAGCTGCTGTGCCGCGAGCTGGACCTCTTTCTGACGCATTTCTGCCCCGCATGGCAACACACCTTCGACAGACCACGCATAACTCCCGCAGGAAAAGTGGAAATCAGTTCCATCGTAGCTCCAGATGACGGCTGTTTCTTCACCTATGCGGGCGACACCACCGCCATGCTCTACCTCCGTATCCTGTCCTCAATAGAGAGCATTATCGATACGATGGCCAATAATCAGCGGCTCCGCTATGCCTTGTCGCAGCCCGCGCTGCATTCTTTCACCGCGCAGCTGATGCCCAAGAAGCATCGCTACAGCCTGCCCGCACTGCCAGTGGGGAAATACACGCTGCTGGTGTCCGACACGCCTTTTCCCACCAGCTTGGACATTCCCGACAGCTGCCTGACTCCCGTCAACCGTCTCTCGTTTGCGTGCCAGTCGGCAGTCATCGAGACAGTTTCCGGGGCGCAGGGCTTTGTGCTAGACTCCTATTCCGGGCAGCCGCTAGCCGACATACCTGTCACCCTCAGCGGAAAGGTAAGCCATAAGGGGGATTGGAACTACGACAGCATCACCCTAATGACGCACACCGACAGCATGGGCAGGTATAATTTCCGCCCACAGCTCCCCAATAGCGGCATTCTCTCCCCAGCCATATCCGTCACACACCAAGGGCACACTTACACCCATGTGCATGGGGGCAACTCCTTTGGCGAATACCAGTACTATCCTTCGCGAAAAAAAGATGCCGACACACTGCTCTCCTTTCTCCTCAGCGCACCCATCTACCGCTATGAGGACACGGTGCGTTTCACAGTCA
>CAMYZD010000081.1 GCA_947303735.1 uncultured Bacteroidales bacterium
CCAGAACTACGGTGATGAGCAGCAGTTTGCCCGCCCCCTTGCCCAAGTCGGCAATGCCGGGGGCAACCAATCCGATGATGAGCAACGGGATGAACATCCCAAGAAAATTACTGAAGATGGAGTTGAACGTGAGGAACACGCGCACGGCCCATCCGGGGAAAAAGAACGAGCAGCCGATACCGAAGGCTATGGCAATGAGTATTTTTGGGAGGATGCCTAGGTTCTTCATAGAATTGAAAATTAAAAATTAAGAATTAAAAACGTAACAAATTAAGAATTAAAAATTAAGAATTAAAATTTGGCTGCCGCCCCAACTTCTTAGTTCATAGTTCTTACTTCTTACTTCAAAAAATTGGCTGCTGCCTTTTAAATTGAAAATTGAAAAGTGAAAAAGGGCTCCGCCTACCTTCTTAGTTCATAGTTCTTACTTCAAAATAATCACTATTCACCAATCACTAATCACTATTCGTAATAATAAATCAGTGTACAACTAGCATTAGGGTACTAATTGTACACTGATGGCATGCAAGAGTGGGTCAGCGTACAATGTGTACGCCGGCCTTTACTTGTTGTAGCGCTGGCACTCTTTGGGGGTGACGCAGGTGCCGGTGGCGCGGCAGACGAGGATGCGCTCTTCGAGCACTTCGGCAGCGCTGGCGCTGATTTCGGGCAGGGTGCGGATGACCTTGTAGGCCTCGAATTTCATTTTGCGCGAGGTGTTGCCGACGTGGGTGATTTCGCCGTAGGCTTCGATATAGTCGCCGGCATAGACGGGGGCTTTGAATTCGACCATGTCGTAGGCGCAGAAGAGGCCTTCGTCGCCGTCCTGCTTGATGAGGAGTTCGGTGGCGACATCGCCAAAGAGGTGAACCATGTGTGCGCCATCAACCAGATTGCCGCCATAGTGGGCGTCTTTTGCGCTCATACGAACGCGTAGCATAGATGTAACTGCCATGTTATCTAGGGTTTTAAAGTTTAAAGGGTTTTAAAGTTTAAAGGGTTTTAATGTTTAAAAGGTATTGGTTCAAAGGCTAAAGGTTATCAGTTATTGGTCATGTTTCTAAGGTATTTAATGTGGTTGTTTATGGCCGCTGAAATTATCTTACATTCATTGAGGAGATGCTGATATTCTTCCTCGCTACAGTAATTTAATTCTTTGCATAAGTAGACCATACTTCGTACCTCAGCACAACTACCCTTTGCAATATAAAGGTATCGGACAAAGGCTTGTGGACTTCCTGCCTCACTCCCTTCGGCAATATTGTTCATGATAGAAACAGCTGCCCGTTGGATTTGTTCTCGGAATCCATAATCATGATTATTTTGCATCAACTCATACACCTGAATGGTCAACTTCTTTGCGAACGACCATGATGATAGCTCTTCAAAATAAGCCATGCTTTTGACCCCGCACCTTTTTAACCTTTAAACCTTTACAACCTTTTTATTTCTTAATAATAAAGTCGACGAAGATGCCGGGGGTTTTGACGTTTTCGGGGGCGATGGTGCCGGTCTTGACAATCTCCTGGGGCTCGACGATCACCACGTCGGCTGCGGTGGCCATCATGGGGCAGAAGTTTTGCGAGGTGCCTTTGTAGACTAGGTTGCCGCTCTCGTCGCAGATGTTGGCTCCGATGATTGCCACGTCGGCGCGGATGGGTTTTTCCAGCAGGTATTCTTTGCCGTCGACGGTCACTTTCTGTTTGCCGTTCTCGACCACGGTGCCAAGGCCGGTGGTGGTGAGCACACCGCCCAGACCTGCGCCGGCTGCACGGATCTGCTCAGCCAGGGTGCCTTGGGGTTGGAGGGTGACATGGAGTTCGCCAGCGTTCATCTGGTCGATGGTGTTGTTGTTGGTTCCGATATGGGTGGCGATGAGGTTCTTCACCTGGTGGTTGGTGATGAGTTTGCCCACGCCCACTTCGGGATAAGCGGTATCGTTGCAGATGATGGTGAGGTCTTTCACCCCTTTTTCAACTAATGCATCAATTAAAGCAATGGGATTGCCTACACCGAGGAATCCTCCAACCATTACGGTCATGCCGTCCTGAATTTTGTCGGCAGCTTCTTTTACAGATACGAATTTGTTCATGATAGCAAATATTTAATTCCAATTATTTATTTCATGTTTTTTAGTGACCAGTGATTGGTGAATAGTGATTAGACAAATGAATGTTGCAGCCAATTTTAATTTTTAATTCTTAATTTTTAATTTCATCGGCGGCAGCCAATTTTTAATTCTTAATTTTTAATTCTTAATTTGTCACGTTTTCACTTTTCAATTTGATAAGTTTTCAATTTATCGTCTGTCTATTAGCATATTCCAATAGAAACTTAACGTCCGTATCCTATTCGTAATCAAATTGCAAATATAAGAATTTTTTCTGACACTGAAAAAAATTTTGTCTATTTTGCAAAATCTGTGTACTTTTGCAACGATTTTTGAGTTATTATAGCGCAGAGATTTATTTATGACCGAAATGAAAAAGTTTGCAATCATATGGGCTCTTGCTGTCGCGATGTGTGGCAGTGTCATGGCACAGGATTATGTTGTCCCGGTGGAGACTTGGGACTATGAGGAAATCAATGGTAACAACTATCATGGCTATAACTTCCATGAGAGTTGGGATGTTGATTTCACTATCGAAAACCAGGATGGGCGCTATACCCCTACTGAGGAGGATATCGCCGAGGCAGAACGTCTTATCCAGAAGCGTATCGCCTATGTGAACCGCCACCATATCAACCAAGAGGGCATGTGTCCCGTTATCGACGAGCATATGCGCAGATATGAACGCCAGTATGTCGGATTTACGGACATAACGGGCTGCAATATCGTGTGGGTCAATTTTGTGTGGGATGAGAATGCTGAGGACCGTTTGAAACAGGATATTGTGCTCACTGAGGGTGGCTGCGGTCACTACTGGCATGTCAAGGTGAACCTTTCCACTGGTAAGGTGTATGGTCTTGAGGTGAATTCGGACGGCGACATTAAGTACATACCCCGTAGCAAGAAGCCAGCCCATCGTATCAGCCGTCCGCGCGCTCCGCAGGCTCCAGGCAAGATACGCAAGACGGGTATCCCCCACGACCCCAAAGAGGCACATTTCTAATTGGTGATTAGTGACAAGATATTTAGTGACCAGTGAACTGTGACTGAAAAGTGAAAATTGAAATTGGCTGCAACATTCATTTGTCTAATCACGATTCACTCTAGAGGACTTCTATAAATTGAATAATATGGAGTTAAAAAGGAAGTTAAATAGGGAGTTAAATTGGACAAATGCTTGGTCGTCAACAGTATTGTCCATTTTAACTTCCATTTTTACTCCCACTTTTACTCCCAACTTTTGAATTAATAGAACCCATCTCTAATCACCAATCACTAGTCACAGGTCACAAAATTTCAATTTTTAATCATCGAAAATGAAAAAGACCCTTATTGCCCTCTTCCTCCTCTCGGCTGTTGCCGTCATGGCACAGAAACCCCGACCCGATGCATTTCCTCCAGTTCCCGACACCCTCTCGCCCAAGGCCATCACTATGGCGACCACCCTTGAAGAGATGGACACGTGGGACAAGTACCCAACTTATGAAGTGTATATGGCGATGATGCAGCGTTTTGTGGACAGTTTTCCCGACCTTTGTCATGTTGACACCATCGGCACGTCGGTGCAGGGTCGTCTCATACTTTCGCTTGCCATCACGGGTTCAGACCTTAACGATATGTACCGCCCCGAATTTTTTTATTCCAGCACTATGCACGGCGACGAGGTGACGGGCTTCTACCTTATGTTGCGCCTATGCGACACCCTGTTGCGCAGTTACGGCACCTCGCAGGAGATCACCAGTCTTCTTGACCGCACACGTATCTGTATCAACCCCCTCTCTAACCCCGACGGCACCTATCGCGGAGGCAACAATACCGTAGCTCGTGCCATGCGCTATAATGCCAACTATGTGGACCTCAACCGCAACTATCCCGACCCCTTTGGCACCGACCCATTGGAACCACTGCAGCCCGAGAACGAGGCAATGATTAACTATGTTTCGCAGCATAGTTTCCGCCTTTCAGCCAACCTCCACGGTGGTTCGGAGGTGATGAATTTTCCGTGGGACAGCTACACCTCTTTTGAGCAACTCAACGAACACAGCGAATGGTGGAAACAGGTCTGCAAGCGCTTTGTCGACACCTGTCGGCTGGTGGACAGCCAACGCTTTCGCGATGTCACAAACAGCGGCTATATCGTCGGTGGCGACTGGTATGTCATCTCCAACGGTCGGCAGGACTATTTCAACTACTACCACAACATGCGCGAGATGACCATGGAGCTTTCCACCTCAAAGACCCTCTCGACCACCCGCCTCGACCACTACTGGCAGTGCCAGTCGCACGCACTGATTAATTACATCAAGGAGATTCACAATCTCGACGACTCTTCCTCTGTCGGTATCGTCGCACCGGTTGTGAATATGCGTGCCTACCCCAATCCTACTACAGGTGCTGTCACCGTAGAAGGGACTAGAGGGACCTACCATTACGACCTCTCCGACCGTCCTACGGGCGTGTATATCGTCAATGTCGAAGGCAGACCGGTGAAGGTGGTCAAGCACTGATGCCCCGCTACGCCCATATCTCTGTTGCCATTCCTTTGTTGGCAGAGCTTGACAATCTGCCGCTGATGCTTGAACGGCTGCGCCGACAGACCTACCGTCAATTCACACTCTATTGTTGCGTCAACAACCTCGAGGGGGGATATGGCTATGAGGAGAATCAGGCATGCCTAGCACTTTTGCACGAGGTGCGTGACCTGCCGGTAGTGGTCATCGACCGCAGTTCGCGAGGTTGCGGATGGACGGGCAAGAAGAAGGGTGTGGGATGGGCACGAAAGCTGCTCTTTGAGCGTATTATGGAGGAACACGCCGATGACGAACTGGTGGTAAGCCTTGATGCCGACACCGACTTTGATTCCGACTATCTGCAGGCGGTTGTAGATACCATGAATGCGCATCCCGACCACAACGCCTTTAGCGTACCTTACTACCACCCCCTCAGCCACGATGAGGCTCTCGACCGTCCGATGCTCCGCTATGAATGCTATATGCGTCATTATCTCTTGGGACTGTTGCGTATTGGAAGTCCATACGCCTTTACTGCATTGGGCAGTGCCATGGTGTTCCCCTTATGGGCCTATCGTCGTGTCGGAGGCATCACCCCTTTGCAAGGCGGCGAGGATTTTTACTTGTTGCAAAAGTTTGCCAAGACAGGACGTATTGTAGGTCAATTTGTCGAGCCCTACCATGGGCAAGGTATGGTGGTTCGTCCACAAGGGCGCATCTCTTCGCGCGTGCCTTTTGGCACAGGACCTGCCATAGCCAAAGGCACCAATGCGATGGAGGATAGTTATCCATTTTACTCTGACGAAGGTTTTGCTGCTGTCAAAGCTACCTACGACCTTTTTCCCGCCCTTTACGACGGCGATGTCGAAACGCCTATGACCCCCTTCCTCTGCCAGCAACTAGCCACCGACGACCTCTGGTCGCCCCTCCGTGCCAACTTCAAGAGCCGCCACCTCTTCGTCCATGCCTGTGCCGAGCGTGTCGACGGCCTCCGCATCCTCCAGTATCTTAAGAACACCCCTGCCTACCGCCTGACCCCTGCCTCCCTCCCCGTCGATTTTCTCCATGACCCTGTCTACCGCCTGGACGAATACCGCCGTAGGCTCTTCGCCGAAGAGATGACGCTCCGCCATGCCCTCACAATCACACTAACTACTCTTCATTAGCTCTATTTTACTTCTATGTTGTTTCTCTCTTTTTTATGTTTCATTTCGTATGAGGAAACCAAGTAAAGGGAAAAGTCGAAGGGAACATGATGAAAAATCAAAATAAAGAGTTGGGTGCCGTCGACTTTGCCGCGAGGTTGGTGGTAGGCGCAAGTGTGATTGATGCCTTTTTGGTGTGGGAGGTGGTATGATAAAGTAAGGATAAATAGGGAGTTAAGTTCTAATTCTGTGATTACAAATATGATAAATGATGTTTTGCGCCAAGAGTTAAAGCGATATGCCGCCATGTATGAGACTGAGGCGTTCTTGCAAGGCGATCCGTCGTGGTTTATGCACCAGGTGGAGGGGTCGGCAAATCAGGAGGCAACGGCATTTGTGGCTTCATGCCTCAGTTATGGCAGCCGCAAGCAGTTTATGCCGAAGATTCAATGGCTGGTGGATTGTGCGGGTGGTGAGGTGGACGCATGGGTGCGCGAGGGTGATTTTGAGGAGGACTTTCCTAGTGGCGACAAGGGTTGTTTCTATCGCCTGTATACGGTAGGGCAGATGAATGCCTTTTTACGTGCGTATAGGCAATTGCTGCAGAATCATGGCACGCTGGGAGAGTATGTGAGGGTGCGCGCTTCGGATGGTCTTGCTGCGGTCGGGGCGATATGTGGCTATTTCTGCAATGCAGGCGTGAGCGGCATTGTGCCGAAGGATGCCCAGTCGGCTTGCAAGCGGGTGTGCATGTTTCTGCGGTGGATGGTGCGGAGCGGGTCGCCGGTGGACTTGGGCTTGTGGGCTGACTTTATCGACTGCCGCACCCTTATTATGCCGTTGGATACGCACGTGCTCGCCGAATCGCAAAGGTTAGGCTTGCTCAAATGTGGCTCCGCCACCATGTCCACCGCCCGTCGCCTCACACAGTCAATGTTCGAAGTCTTCCCCGACGACCCTCTGAAAGGCGATTTCGCCCTCTTCGGCTACGGGGTGAGCCATGCGAAGTAGAGTGTTATTGGTTTACAAAATCCATTATCTTCTTTGCAAGGGCATCACGCTCGGCATCGGTCATACAGAGGCCGAAACGGTAGCGTCGCGAGTTGGAATAGACGACACGCAGGGTTTCGGGCAGGCGACTCCACAGCCATAGGGTACGGCCGTCGTAGGTATCTATGCGCTGTATGGCGGAGAGAGGTATCTCTTTCTTGCGGTGGAAGATGCAGCCGTGGCACTTAATTACCAGTGTTTCGTGTTGCACCGAGATGGTCTCGGTGGTGCGGTTCCAGCGCAGATAATTGTTCAGATAAACCAATCCGCCATATACTGAAAAAAGCATGCAGGCGATGAGTAGAAGCACAAGCCATGCGATTTCTGATGGTAAGACTCTCCACCAGAGCCAGGCTCCGTATAAGATAAGCGCACCCGACAGAAAAAGGACAACACAGCGACCGATATCATTCTCGTTGTTGTGGTTAGGGTCTTTATGCGTTATGTTCGTTGCCAGGACTTCCATACCGACTATAGATTGTTCTTCTGCTTGATGTCTTGCAGGAATTCGGGTAGCCCTTCGGGGCAAGAGGCGAGGGGAAGGACGACACCGACCCTTGGCGAGCGCATTAGGTAGATGTTGGTCTTGGTGAAATGGATGGCTGTGAGCTGCTTGTAGGTGGTGTTGGCATTTGTGTTGGAAGTCGACTGCTCGTAGTGGTCGTTGAAGAAAAGGACGGTCTGCTCAGTGCCTTCTTTCACTACGTATTGGCGGTAGTATCTCTTGGCAGTGCGGCCAACGCCGACTGTGAACAGCCACACGCAGACGAGCATTCCCACCAAAAAGCCCACGGCTCTGGGTACATTGGTGCCTGTCACAAAGTCGTTGATGGCATATGCCAGTATAAGCAAGCCGCACACAATGATGATGGCCATGTTCTTCTTGTTGCTGTGAGCGACAAAGCGGCTGAACCGCACAAATTCCTCTTCGGTGAGAGTTGTCTTTACACTGTATAGGGGTTCCATAAGATGTATTGTTATTGAAGGGTGATTGTCAGTTTGTAGTAAACAGGTGTGCCGTGTGGGGCAAGGGTTGTGGGTTTGTAGCCGCCTACCCAACCCCATTCACTGTTGCCGTTGGAGACAGCCTCAACCAGTAGTTCGTTCTCGCTTATCCAGCAGAGGTTGAACTCGCCACAGTCTTGGCTCCAGCGGAAGTCTAAATAGTGGCAGAGGGGAACCATGTGGTGGCTCTGCTCGTCGTAGCCATAGAACCATAGTGAGCCGTGGTAGTCGCAGTCGTGTCCCTCCTGCCCGACGAATATGCGGTTTGTCCCATAGGTGCGAGTCTCGGACTGCATGAAAGTGGTGTCGATGAGGTGGTCTTCGGTCATCATGAACGACTCGTTGGTCAAGGGGGCGTACATGACAAACTCGTATTGCTTGGTTTGGGGGAAGTGGTAGATGGGGCGGCAAGATTTGCGCATCTCCTGTAGTATTTCGCTGCTGTCGTAGTCGTAGCCTCTTATTATATCATACCGCCTTGAGGCGGGATTGGATAGTTCGTATAGTTCGGCATACAGAGTGCTGTTGGTGTCCACGGGGATGGGCTGTAGGGTATAGCGGTCAGTTAGCAGTTGCTCATACTGCTTTTGCGTGATTTGCTCGGGGATGATGGCTATGCGGTTGTCGGCGGAGAAGGTGGAATAGCCGTTGATAGAGTCCACCTTGAAGTTCTCGTCATCGGCTGCAATGTACTCTTGGACATTGGCAAAATCGATTGCAGTGAGACGTTGTGCCCCATTTTTGCAGGCAGTTGTCAACCCGATGGCGCACACAATGGAGTAGAGAATAAATAATTTCTTCATAATGTAAGAATGTCTTGATTTATAACGCATATCGTCGTGTTTTATTGTGTCATATATAGAGACTCAATCGGAGGGATGCAAAATGATGTGAAAAAAGGGCTTTGTGTTTCCCAAAAGAGAAGGTACAAAGCCCTATAATAGTGTTTACCGCAGCAATGAAGAGATGCTGGCGACCTCATTGCCAGTGAGTGTGACCACGGGACTGGTGGGCTCCATTTGGGAGGTGTCCAGGTGTCCGGATTGTAGCAGGGCAAAGTTCATGTCTCTACTATAGACTATACGGAGTACTGAGTTGGAACTCGGTATGGTACAGAGGGTTTTCAATGCTTCGGTTTTGCCGCTATTAAGCACTTCGGAGCAGTATCGGAAGTCTTCTGCGGACAGGTATAGTGTTCTGTCGCGCATGGGAGAGTTGGTGGGAAGGTAGTGGTAGTGCCATAAAGTATGGGTGGCACAGAGTATCGCCCATACGAGCCCGGTAAAGGAAAGGATAAACCCAAGGGTAAGCAGAGTGATTTGCAATGCATCGGATGGATGTGCGGTATATGCCAAAACCAAACAGATGACTCCAACGGCGCAGACTATAACTGGCACCAATATTGAGTTGGAGCGTCGTTCTATTTTCCCAGACATCTGGGTAGATATATATTCGTTTATGTCCATGATGATTACTTGTTTAGATTGTTGACGAAGATGTCCGTGAGAGGCTTGTTTTTCCCGTTGGGAGTAACACGGAGCAGTTGCGAATAGTAGATGGTTTCAGCTTTGTCGCTGTAGCGTACCAGAATGAGCTGGGGTCGGGAAACTTTTTTGATTGATGCGAGAGCCTTCTCGTCGCCAGATTCCAGTGCGTCGAGTAGAGGTTGCTGCTCGGAATAATCATAGTAGAAGACTTCCGGTTCGAGCACTGTGTGCAGCTCTTTGTGGTATGGTCGGCGGCTATCGCCAAATAGATAGTAGCACAGCGTGAGGATGAGGCTCATCACACCTATGATTGCTACATATATCAAGTCAGATGAGATGTTTTCACAGAATGCACTGACAAAGCCGCACACCGCACCTAAGGCGGTGACAATCCATCCTGCCCAAAGAGGTTTTATGATGCGGCGTATTTCGGGCAAGGTATATATTTGTTTATTGATGTTTTCCATTGTGTAAAGTTGATTTATGTATGTGGCAGAGCCACTATATTATTAAATGGCTATCAATCGACAGTGTTGCTGTCGGATGGTAGCTAACATACAACCCCTATATAGGTTGTCACGATAGGATGGAAAACGGAATCAGAGTCGTAGAAAATGCCAAAGATATAGAGAAACCCTTGTTGTGCCTTTTGGCGATACGGCATAAAGGGTACTACGGTGGTGGAGTATGGGGTCCACGAGACCGTGAGAGCCACCTTGACCTGCTCCGTCGTGCAGCGGACGCACAGGATTGGGAGCCGTCACAGTGGATTGTCCTTCCACCATCAGGATGTCTTTCAAACCAACGTCTTGCCACTGGGGACGGTTGTCATGGGTTTGATGTAAGTTGTTATCAGAACGGGAGGAGGTGTTTGGTGCAGGAGTCTGGGCAAAGGCTTCCGAGGATAAAAAGAACAACAGCACCACCCATGCAATGTGCACCGGGATATGTAGCTTGACCATAATGTGGTGGAGTGTTCTTTTCATGCCAATAAAACGAACCGGTGCTTTGTTTATTGTGCAAGGGATGTCTTTTATTACCTATTTTTGGTAGGATGCTATTGATTGAAGATTTGGGTTAAAGGGTTTTAGGGATTGCTTAATTTACAATTCACTAATTCACAATACACTAAAACTTTATAATCCATATACCTGTGTATATGTCAGGGAATTTGCGTATATTTGCACCGAATTTGAAAGGTGATAGCAAATGGATGATTCGACTTCAAAAATGGGTGTGGGCGGGCTGCTGCACCACTTGTTGCCGGTAGTGTCTGTGGTGTTATTTCACTATCAACTTTCTAACCGACACACTGCCGCGGGATACCACCTTGACGAAATAAGCCCCTCGCGGAACTGCCGATAAGTCGATAGTTGTGGTGCCCGATTCTGTCGACCAGGTGTTGACCGCACGTCCGTTGAGGCTGAGGAGAGTGATGGTTGCTGGGTATCTTGCCGATTTCCTTGTTGCACAGCAGCATCGATCTGCAAAAGACTGAGATGTTCATGGA
>CAMYZD010000082.1 GCA_947303735.1 uncultured Bacteroidales bacterium
ACATTGAAGCCTTGTTCCAACTTACTCCTCACATACACCTCCCAACCTTTCACCAGCTGTATCTCGTCAAAGAAAAGCCACTTGGCCTTTCTCTCCTCTATCACTTCGTCTAATACGCGAAAATCCTCTATCTGAAAGTCAAACAAATTAGGTGTATCAAAATTCACATACAACGATTCTTCTGAACATCGCCGCATCAGTTGCTGCACCAGTGTAGACTTGCCACAACGGCGTATCCCCGTGATAATATTGGCAAATTTTGTATTCACATTTTTTATTTCTGACAACAAATCGCGGGTATAGCTCGGAGCATTTACCACACCTAACTGCCATATTATCACCTCTTCAAGCGTTGATTTCTTTACCATAACATTTCAATATTACTAATGCAAAGATACGACTTTTTAATGACGCTGAAAGAAAGTTTTTAATACCATTAATAATTACGCCTCAAAAACTATCCCTCTATCATATCCAAGCCCATTCGAAGGGAAGTTGTTGTTACACCCTTTATGCCGCCCGACTGGGTCGTCCGGGAGCCGTCTTGGGGAGCGAGGATATAGCGAACCCACAGCGAAGGCACACTGAAAGCAGGGCGAAGGGGGAAACGACCCTTTACCCATTTATTGGGATGAACACCTATCGCACTCGTCGGCGTTACAGTATTACAGTGCTACAGTTCAAAAATAGGAAGTCCTTATTACAACAATAATTCGGGCGGCTTGCGCCGCCCGAATCAATGATTAAAATAAATAATTAACTATCCTCCGCTTTACTATCAAATCTGACACTGTCTCATTCTTCATCCTGAACAGGGCGTACAGATAGCCCGTCGCCACGAAAACTGTAGAACGGCGTGCAGAGGTAGTTGCTGTAGAAATCCATACCAGTTGCGGCGTAACTGTCGGGGTCAGGCGTGGTCGACCAATAGAGGCCAGTGTATCCCACGGAGTAGACATTTATGTAGTCGCGGTGACCCGCCGCAGGGAGAAATACAGCTCCCGCAGACTCCATACGAGCCCATTCGTCAAGGTTGTAGCTGTTATCTGTCCAGTCATTCGATGCAAGACCTGAAATGAATGTACATCCCGAAGGTAGAGTCCAGCTATCGGGCAGGATAATCAGTCCACCCACTCCGTCAATGTTGCCAGTGCCGCATTTGGCGGAGGCATCGTAGCGGTTTTTTAACAAGTAATCCCATTCAACGCTGGTAAGCGTTCGCCACTGGTGGACGGCGTTGCCGCCGTTGCTGATAGTGTTGTGCCATGCCCAATCGGCCTCAGCATAGTCGCCCGTCAAACAATTAGTGTATGAACCACCAGGAAAATAGGAGAAATTACGATCGTTAGTAGACCACGGCTGATAGTAGACGGCTCCGCTATTCCACCCGCTGGTACCCCACCCAAAGAGGTCTATCCAACCGGTGTAGGTGGAACTGATATTTCTATTATCACTGCCACTAACCGTACCACCATAACGGCCACCACCATCTGGAGTTTGTGTACCTACATAGTCCCATTGATGCTCTGCAAAACGCCAAGTGTTGGTGCTCGCTTGATACTGTAGGTTGCCCTGCGAGAAGTGCACTTGCTGCGTACCACTCACCGAAAACGCCCCTGGCAACACGCCATTTGCCCACCCTTCCAACTCTTCCACCGTCAAGTTCACCTGAGCCATCCTATTGTGTTGAAGCGATGTATGCTTCTCAAACGTGGCATACTGACCATTGGTGGAGTAGAGCGTGATGGTCACATCGTCTTCATCCGCAAACTCGGGCGCAATAATGTAATAGACGTAGGTATCCCTGTCTCCACGACCGATTGTAGGTCTGTTTGATGACGGGAATTTCAATGACACATCGTGGTATGCAGATGACGATTCTGGTATCTCCACTTTATCATTCTCACTGCTACCAGTCACGGTGGCATTGCCCTGTCCGCTGAGGAAGGCATGGTCCGCCGTCACTGTAATTCTGTCAAGTACGAAATCTTCATCCATCTGGTTGCTAATAACAATCTTTATCAACGAACAGAGGTTGTGGAAGGTCAGCGACTCGTTGTCGGAATAGGCACCCATCGGCACCTTCACCTTTTGGTCGCCACGGCTGTCCACTTCATATTGCTGTACACGAGGCAGGGTTATAGCAATCGTACCACTACTAGATATATCCACATTACCCACTATGTCTGCGGGGTAGATGGCGCGGTAGTGGTTGCTCTCCACCACATCGGTTATCTGTGCCGATGAGCCCAATGCCGCACTGGTGGTGCAGGTCTGGTTATTGACCCGTATCAGGTCATTATTGTGCCAGCAGGGGGTCAGATTTTCAATATACACCTTTGCATCCCTGCCGTTGTCGATATTGGCACCCAAAGTAACAGTGCCGTATTCACGTTTGCAGCCCGCCGTCATCACTACAACAGCCATCAGGCCAACTATCATTGTTGTATGTATTCTCTTCATAAGTTCTTAATTTTTAATTCTTAATTTTTAATTTTCATTTACCATCTTTCTAATTCGAACGAGGTGGTGGAATTGCCACTCTCGTTGTTCCAGTCATTTTGTTCAAAGACTGTTGAGTGGCTCCCTGGCGTGTCATCGTCCCATGGCAATGGCACAAAACTGGTGGTAGAAAAAAGCGACCCCATCTCCACCATGAAACTTACAGTTTTGATTCTCGGAGGGCTGTAAACCTCCTTGCGTTCTCGATTCATAGCATGTTATTTATAATTTGATTAATAATCTATTTCATATTTATACACACCTCGGTCTATGGCCACCCCTCTCTTTGACATACCCCCCGCCTGCGGCGTACCCCTCTCAAGAGGGGACGGCTGACGCATCACATTGTATATCATAGATATGTTTATAGTTGTATTTAAACGACCGCTACCGCGCGTCCCCTCTTGAGAGGGGTGCCACGAAGTGGCGGGGTATGTCCTGGGGTATGTCCTATTTGCAGTTTGTATAATAAGCATAAGTATCGGCCTCCCTGCCTGAGCCGGAAGCCGATATTCTCAAAATAAGGGGCATAAAGAAAGGCGTTTCCTTTCGTTTGAACTGCTTATTTTTGCGTAGGTGTCTGGAAATACCTTGAGTCAAATAAGTATTACGAAAATCCACGCCCCTTGGCGTGAACCATCCGCTTTCTTATTCTCGACTCGTGTAAGTTTTCCAGACTTTACGCAAGAGAATAGGAGCTTCAAGCTCAGTTATTTATGTCTTTATTATTCTTAATCTACATTGTGTTGCACACTTTCTGTTTGGCGGTGCAAAGATACGCTTTTTTTCCAACATAGCAGGAAAAATAGTCCATTTTGTACTCGCATGACAAGAGTATATCAATTAATAGCCTAATCCTGTGAAGTTGGTTCTACAAATTCGGGCTCAGCCCGAACAAAAGGCAATCTAAAACTCAGTGATTTACAAAAATCCTCAAATAGAACTAATTGATTAATGCCACTATTAATGCAACTTACCAATTCACCTTCAAAAAAAAAACAATTCTTTTTTTTTCACAGTGTCTGAAATAATTTGTATTTTTGCCGTACATAATCAAAACAGCAACCATGTATTAAGGTTCTCATAGTCATAATTTTTAGTACCCATTGCAAGTCGGCAGGGTAGTGCGAACTACCCGTTGAAGGGGATGTTGTGTCCCTTTCGCGGAGCCAGTTCTTTGACATAACGCACCCCCTGCTAGGCCCTTGTAATTATTTATCTTTAAATTCTAAAAACTATGACAAAGAAAAGACCTAGAATTAAAAGCAATGGTACCATGATGGCATGGAGCAACGGTGAGCGCATCCACGTACAGCGCAAGGAGTTGGTTGAATTGGAGAAGGCTTTTCATAAGCAGTGGGACGCTTTCAACACCCGGCTGGAGCAAGGATATGAATGGGAGACCGACATGCCTGCAAGGTTGCGTGGCTTAAGCCAAGTGCTGGAAGACTACAGCGACCGCCTCTGGGAGTATGACCAGCATGTGGAAAGCCTGCAACGACTCGTCGACGCCGCGTTCTATCTGATTGACTGGGACAGTGTGGTTCTTGGACCCGAAACCAATTACTACCACCGCAATCTATCCCGCTTCCGCTATCTCATCAACCGCTGTTGGAACCGTGTAACGGAAGACCCCAAGCTGAGACCCTTGCTAGTAAACAGCAGAGCATACGACTGGTATCAAGAAATGGAAGAGAAGTATGCCGACAGCAAGATTACTGGCTGGATTCCCTAACCCATGATAGGCGGCCGCATCAGCCTTCCTCGTGGCTGATGCGCCGCATCTCGGCAGCCACCTCCTCCATCTTGGCCTCACTCACCAAGGTACCCTTGGCACACAACCTCACCCCCATCATCTCGCTCACATGCGAGAGGCGGTGGTCGTAATCGTTCTTCAGCGTGAAGATATACGACTTACACGCCATACCCAAGAATGCCTCCTTCAGGGCACACACTTTATAGACTATCTCGTTGAACATGTGGTCGGTGGCCACACCTGTCTTGCATTCCACCACAAAGAGGGTGTTTGCCTTGATAAACACCACATCCAACTCGTTGTTGTGTAGGCTGCCCGGGCGGGCAATACGCACACTGAGCGCTATCTGTTGCGGCCTCACCAAAGCCAACAGAATGTAATAGACATACTCCTCGAACCATCCGCCAGTGAGATAGTCCACCTCCTTGGGTGTCAACTCCTCGGGATTGGCCGGAACAAAACCGAATTCGTTCATCAGTTCCCGTAAGCCGGGTATGGCATCATGGCGATGTGGCGACCCAAACATCATGTCGTGAATATTCATTGCTCGCCGCATGCCGCGGTATTGTGTGCGTAGCTGGTCGATGGCGCTAAAAGCGCGATGCGACATCCGTCGCCGCTTGAAGCAGTCGAATATCCGCTGTGCATCCTCGGCACTGCGCATGGGCTTGTGGCTCCGTTCGCGTAAGTCGTGACGCAAGCCGTTAAGCTCGAAATACTCAGCCAGCGACATACGGTAGCGTATCGGCTCCACCACATCGTCGTTGTCGTCTATATTATCATCGAAGAATGAACTCACTATCACATTCTCGCGGGTTTGGACATAGAAAAACTTAGCCCCAAAGCCCGCAAACACATGTTGGACAGCCAAAGCCGAATATCGGGTGCCTCCTGCCAGATTGACCCAATAGGTCACTTCGGTCGAGAGCCACGACCGGAGCCGCCGACAGATGCGTTCGTAGATATAGCTGTCCTGACTGCGCTTGAACCACACATAGTCTATCATCCCGTCGGGGATGTGGAACAGGGCGGCGTAGGGTGCCACCGCATTCTTGTCCTCTCGCGTAGAGATAAACAGCAGGCGGTCGCCCTCTTCGTAATACTGTTTCAGAAAGAGATAGGCGGCCAACGGCTCCTGCGCATCAAATATATTGACCAATGTTTTCATAGAACCATCATAAGCAATTAGATTACAACATATTATTCTCCCATCCCCACATTCTAACCAGCCACAAAGTTACAAAAAAAATCCCATACCAAGCCATCCCCTTTGAAAAAAACTCTTTCTGCCAACAGACAATTGACCTGTCGCGACCAACTTGACAACTCTCGAACACGGCCACCGGCTCCATATGGTACAGATATACCTATATTCCAACTGTTTACCAACACAGATCTCATTATTATTCGCATACCGATGCGTAAAAGGAACAATTAAGAAGGGGTGAAGGATTGAACATCACCCATAGGCACCCCGAAACCATGAATAGAACAAACTGGAGACAATGTAGATGAAGGCTGGAATGGAGTCGTTCGAAGCAGAGATTACATATAGGGATGTGGTGAAGGCATTTTAACCCTAACCGAGTTTGACGGAGGCAATAAATTTGGATTGATTGCGTTATAGGTGGAAAGCAGATTATAGTCGATATTACACCTATGAAGAACATCCTATTAGCCCTTATGACCCTGTCGGCGATGTTTGGCTGCAACAAGCCCGAGCCGATTGTCCCCGATCCTCCCGAGGAGGAGCCGATTGTTTATTATGAGCAGTGCCTCTACCGCCCAGGCGACTATGGCAGCACCAACTGGCGCATACCTGCCATCTGCTGCCTAAGTGACGGCACCCTGCTGACCGTCTGCGACAAGCGTAAATACAATGAGTCGGACCTGCCTGAGGACATCGACTTGGTGGTGCGCCGCAGCCTCGACAACGGCCGCACTTGGAGCGAGCCACAGACGCTAGCGGAGGGAACAGGTAGGAAACAGGGCTTTGGCGATGCCGCATTGGTGGAGTGCGCCAATGGGGACGTGGTGTGCGTCTTTGTCGGTGGCAACGGGCTGTTCCAATCCACTCAGAGCGACCCGATACGCAGCTATGTGTGCCGCAGCAGCGACAAGGGGGTGACCTGGAGCGAACCCGAGGACATCACATTCCAGCTGTGGGGTGACCAGGCCACAAGGCCACAATGTCGCAGCTATGAGGCATCGTTCTTTGGGTCGGGCAACGGCCTGCGACTGACCCGTGGCACATACGCCGGGCGTATTATGTTTGCCGCAGCCATGAAGTTGCAAAACAACAACCGCCTTGATAACTTTGTGGTATACAGCGACGACAACGGGCTGACCTGGAAGGTGTCGAAAATGGCCTACCAAGGGGGCGACGAGGCGAAACTGATGGAACTGGTGGACGGACGGGTGCTCATCAGCGTGCGCCAAAGCGGAGCACGAGGCTATAATTATTCCACCAATGGTGGTTTGACCTGGGGCACACAGGGACGCTGGGAATGCCTGACAGCCAATGCCTGCAACGGCGACCTACTGCGCATAGCCGCTACCGACCGTGGCGACAGCTGCAACATATTGCTGCACAGCCTGCCCAATTCGATGAGCAGAGAGAAGGTAAGCATCTTTGTCAGCTACGACGAAGGGGAGACGTGGCAGGATCCCGTGCTGCTTTTTGACGGGCCGTCGGTCTACTCCTCCCTCACCCTTCTGAAGAATGGTAGCGTGGGCGTGCTGCTCGAAGAGAATCCCAACGGAGCCTGCGAGATATGGTACCAGAATTGGCCAAGAGAGATGATAGTGAAGAGGTAGATGGAGGGACTACTAGTATTACTAATATCTCTAGTATTACTAGTTCTATTTCAATAGTTCTATGCAGCCGTTGTGCTGTGTGGCATGGTTGATGCCACGCCCGATGAAGCGATAGAAATAGGTGCCGGCAGGTGAACGGGTGGCGGCGGGATCCCAAAACTGTTCTTCGCTATAGATGTTCTCGCCACGGTACACCACACGACCCGTGCGGTCGAAGATGATAAGCAGGTTGTAGGGATAGCATTGATGCTCGACCAAACCACCAATGACAAAGCGGTCGTTGATGCCGTCGGCATTGGGTGTGACCACGTTAGGGAATGAGAGCGAGCTATCGCAGTGGTCCCCCTCCCAGAAGATGTATAGATTGTAGTATATGATGCTGTCGCAACCCACCTCGTTGGTGAGGACGAATGGCATGTTGCTGACGCTGTCGGAGAAAAGGCTGTCGAGGAACGCCCACGGGAGCTGTGAGGAAACAATGGTATCGTAGAGCGAGGTGTCGCTATCGGATTTGACCGAGAGAAAATAGGTGACAATACTGTCCTGTCCCAAGCTGCCAAACAGAGTATGGGTAAAGGATGTATCGCCATAAACGGTAGTACCTGCAAGCGAATAGGGCATCTCGCCAGGACAAATAAAGGCTAGGACGGTATCGTAGACATTGTCGATGACGGTGAGGCTGTAGTAAAGAAGCGTGTCGCAGTCGGGCAAGGTGCCAGGAAGGAACAATGTGTCGGTAGCCGAGGCGGCAAACTGCTCGCCTCCGAAGAGCCACGGAAGTTGGTTTTCGACAATGGTGTCGCTGCGACTGAGCGTATCGTCGGGGAGAAACGTCAACTGGCAGTAGCGCAGGGTGTCGCAATCAAAGGCATGAATGAGCAATGAGTCAATGCCTGGCTGAGTGAAGGTGAGCGTGTCCCAAGAGTAAGGCATTTGTGAACGGCATACACTGCGAGTTACGGTATCGCGCACCAGACACTGGCAACGAGGGCCCGTGAGGAGCAGCGAGTCGGAGGTAATGCAAGGCCCCAACATCTCTAATTGGCTGAAACAATAGGAGCCAGTTGTATTGTAATAGGGAGTAGGCGTCTCGTAGAAACGGAATACAGCTCGTCCATGTGGAGCAGGTCGCATATTGAAATACCAATCGCTATTGATAAAGCGTATCGCGCCATTTCCAACAGGGCTGGGTAAAACATAATTGTTGAAGTAGAAGAGGGTGGTGTCGCATAGCCGTGCATAATTGTCCACACCAAAGAAACGGAGCACCGTATCGTCAATACAGTTGACGGTAAAGATGAGCATCGGCACCGAGTAGAGCGAATCGGCAATCTGCGAGGCGGTGAAATGGTAGGCATGGAGGACATAGACATGGTTAGGGTTGGGGTCGAGTAGCTCGATAGTGTCGACATAGAATGGGGCGTATGTGCTGTCAAGTGGCACACGCCTTATGTCGGGCAGAATGGCATTGAGATGGTTGACGGGGTTAGCGCTATCTATTGGAAAGAAGGGCTGAATTGTGTCGGCGAAGCAGCGCAGGGTGTCGGGGCGGATAATGATACAACGTTGAGAGGTGTTGTAGTCCATTTCAGCACAATAGTTCTGAGGGTAGGAATCGAGCGTGATGCTACGGGGCTGGCAGAAGTCGCCATCGGTAGGTGACTGAAAGTAGTTGTATCCCGTATGGGTGCGAACAAAGTCGGGCTGCTGCCAATGAAAGAGGTTGGCATTGCTGTAGAAAGCGGTGAGCTTGACGGGGAGCGTGTCGTTGCACCCTAGGGTTACCCACTGCGACGATGCCGTGGGGTCTGAAAAAAGGCTGTCGGGATACCAATGGAGACTGTCGGCATCGGAGGGACCCTGCAGCTGAAAACGCACTGAATCTATTCCGTAAGAGGTATTGGGTACCAATTGTGTATCGGAAACCACGATTTGCACATCGCAGACGGTTTGGCTTTGCGCATGCGCAGTCACCAGCAATAGAAGTAAAACTAATAGTATGGTAATGGATTTGGGGGCCATGGGGAGAGTAATATTACTTATCAGGGGTGGTCTGTATGACCGACACCTGTTGTCGGTTGAGACGCACTCGCAACCAAGCCTGCAACTTGTCAATCTCAGTTTGTGAAAGTGCAACAGGCGTTTCAATAAGAACGACATACCCAGTTCGGGTCTTAGAATCTCCTGGAGACGATAAGGTGTGGGCATTGCCCAAGACGACTCGAGTGATATTGGGGTACTGAACCATCACCTCATGGGCAACTGCATTGTTAAGGTCATCCATCGATTGATAAGCCTTAAGCGAGTCGGACATTCGGGCAATACTATCGGTAAGAGCCGTAATGCGTTGTTCGCTCGCATCGTAAAGGCCTTTGACCAGTTCGGACCCAATACCAGCCAGGTGGTCAGAGGCATTGCTTTTAACAATAATCTGATTGCGGAGAATACCTATCTCTTCTGCTGCAACATAGAACGACTCTAGCTCCTGTTCACTAGGCATCGGTCCGGCCAGGAAAAGTTCGACCGTGGCGTGCCGAGATGAGTAGTGGGTTTTATTGTCGTAGATATAACTAGACCCAATGGCAGGATGACTGGCAACAAGCTGTTGCACATGACGGCTAAAGTTGCTCTCACGCACTATCTGCACCGCTGAGAATATGCTGGGAACAATAACAATTAGCAACAAAAGACTAACTGAGCGACGAGAGAGGTGACGCTGGGTATCGGTCTTTGATACAACAGGGTATTTCAAGTATTTGACAATGAGAAAAGTGGCGAGTGCAATGAAGATGCTGTTGATGAGGAAAAGGTATAAGGCACCAAAGATATAGCGGGCATTGAGAAGCGAAAGGCCATAGCCGACAGTGCACAATGGCGGCATCAGCGCGGTAGCGATAGCCACTCCCGATATAACGGTACCTTTCTTCTTGCGGGAGAGTTCCAATATACCAGCAAAACCACCAAAAAGGGCTATGAGTACGTCGTAGAGAGTGGGATTGGTGCGTGCTAGCAGCTCAGTAGGATTTTCTAAGCGCAGAGGAGACAAAAGGAAGTAAAGGAATGATGCTCCAATGCTGATGGAGACCATGATGAGAAAGTTTTTCAGCGACGACTTGACCAACTGATTGTCACGAATACCCAAGCCGAAGCCAAAGCCTAAAATGGGAGCCATAACGGGAGATATGAGCATGGCGCCAATAATGACAGGGATGGAATTGACATTGAGGCCCACTGAGGCGATGATGATGGCACACGCAAGAATGAAGACATTGGCACCTTGAAATTGGATACCATTGCGAATACTATTGCTGGCGCCTTCATAGTCGAGGTCATCGGACATGTTCACCAAACGTAAAAGACGGAACCTAATATTCTTTTTCATCACGAGCTAGTACTATTATTCGCTTTTATAAACGAAAAAGGGATAAAAATATTGTGACGTTCAACCCAAATCGGTCATTAGGCCGACATTTCAATGGTAAATCTAGGAATACAAAAAAGGGCACCCCAATAGGGCACCCTTTCGAAAAGAGATCATTGTACTAACTGATTAATGCAGGAAAGCAAGCAGAATACCAGCTGCCACGGCTGAGCCTACCACGCCAGCCACATTGGGACCCATTGCGTGCTGGAGCAGGTAGTTGGTCTTGTCGTATTCGAGGCCTACATTGTTCGACACACGGGCAGCGTCGGGAACGGCACTGACACCAGAGTTACCGA
>CAMYZD010000083.1 GCA_947303735.1 uncultured Bacteroidales bacterium
CTCTCCTGCCCTTTGACATCGGCAAAGTCGTATTCGTATTGGTTGAGATGGTTGGCAAACTCGGCACGAGTGTCGACGATGGTCTGTTCCAAAAGCTTTCCACCATTGAGATGGTCGATAACCTGCTTGACATTGTCGGCTCCATAAACCTCCAGATTATTGACAATGGCAGCCTCGCGGGCGTTCTCCTTGGGAAGGATGATGCCCTTGAGTTTCTGCCGCCGCGCCTCGATAGCTATGGGCAGCACTCCTTTGATGGGGCGTAAGCTACCATCAAGCGACAACTCACCCATAATGACGTATCGCTCCAACTCGTCTGCCCTAATATTGCCATTGGCAGCAAGAATGCCAATGGCGATAGTAAGGTCGTAGGCGGCACCCTCTTTTTTGATGTCGGCGGGGGCCATATTGACCACCACCCGCTTGCCAGGAATGCGAAATCCGTATTGCCCAATGGCAGTTGCGATTCGCTGCTGGCTTTCACGCACCGCGTTATCGGGGAGTCCCACGATAGCGAAATTGACTCCCACGTCTACACTCACTTCTACTGTCACCATCATCGCCCTTACACCCATGATGGCACTGCCGAAGGTCTTTACCAACATATACTAATAAAATTGAGAATTGAGAGTTGAGAATTGAGAATTGGCTACCGCTTATCGGCACCTCTCAATTCTCAGCTCTCAACTCTCAACTATTCTATATAGAATTATTTCAGGCCAAGTTTCTTCTTCACGAGGGGCATAATGTCGTCGCTGTCCTGCGAATAAAGGACAGTGCCCACACCTGCGTCGAAAATATAAGTATAACCGTTCTCCTTGCCCACCTCTTCGATGGCGGCCTTAGCACGATCCACGATGGGTTTCAGCAAGGCTTCTTGACGCTCCTCGAGCAGTTTCTGAGCGTTGGCCTGGAAGGTCTCAATACGTTCAGCCATTTTCTGTATGTCGCTCTCTTTCGACTTGCGGATAAGCTCTGAGAGCTGGTCTTTCTTTGCCAGATAGTTATTTACCTGAGTCTCATACTCCTTCTTCATCTCTTCCATTTCAGTCTGCAGGTCTTCTACCTCTTTTTGCAGAAGAGCCATAGCAGTGTCGCGACCTGGCATAATTTGCATAAGGTCGTTGGAGTTGATGTGTCCAAGTTTGATGTTCTTCTGAGCCATTGCACTGCCACCGAAGGCGAGCAGGGCTACCAATACTACGATAAATCCTTTTTTCATTTTAGTTCTATTTGTTATTTTTGATTTCAGATTAATATTTTCTAGGTTGTTCTTTGCGAGCACTGCCTTGTTGCTTACCAGCCCCCTGGTCGGAGCTAGAGCCTTTATCATTCCTTGCACCTCCATTGGGTGTAGCCATTCCACCTGTCTCGGAAGTGGCACCCGGTTTGACACCCAACATCTCAAGGACGAGGTTACTGATATCGTATTTCTCGCTTACATACAACACAGTGGCAGAGGCAGACTTGTCGAAGACAAAAGCATAGTTCTTCTCGCGTGCCACCCGCTCAATGGCATTATACACGCGGTCTTGCACAGGCTTCATCAATTCGGCACGTTTCTGATCAAGGTCGCCACCCGCACCAAAGCGCTGCTGTTGCAGGGAGCGTAGTTCTGACTCCTTGTTATGTATCTCATCTTGCCGACGCTGCTTAAGGTTGTCGGGCAGCAAATAGGCTTCCTGTTGGTATTGCTGCCGCAACTCGTCCACTTCCTGCTGTTTGTTCTGCAACTCCTGTTGCCACTCAGCAATAAACTTGTTTATCTTAGCCAAAGCTTGGTTGTATTCTGGCACACTGCGCATGATGTAGTCTGTATTGACACAGGCATACTTCTGTGCTTGGGCCGTGGTCAGGGAGGCTAGCAGAAGGAATATGATTAAGAATTTACGCATACAAAGATAGATTAATCAATACTTTGGCCTATGCTGAAGTGGAAATGGGACCCACCGATGGCACCACCGTCGAAACCATAACCCCAGTCAATACCAATCAGGCCGAGCATCGACATATACACTCTCACGCCTACACCGGCCGAGTTGTACATATTGAACGGATTAAAATTCTTGAAACTATCCCAGCTGTTACCACCTTCAAGATAGCCCAGCAGCCAAACTGTGGCAGCGGCACTCTCGACAATAGGCTGGCGGATTTCCAAAGTATAACGGTCGAACACAGCAGCACCAGTGCTAGGGCTGAGCGAGTTGTTGTCATAACCACGCAGCGGAACCACCTCACGACCGTCGATCATCCAAGCCTGCAAGCCGTCGCCGCCTAGGTAATAGCGTCCGAAGGGCGAAGTGCCAATATCATTATTGTAATGTCCCATCCAGCCAAATCGGGCACGGGCGTTAAGCACTACGTCTCCAACCAGGTTGAGCACCCACGAGCTACGGATATTCACCTTATAATATTCCAACCAACGATATTTCTCTTGGTCGGTGGCAGTGGAATAGTCGCGCCCATTCATCGCCGAATAGGGTGGTGTGGCAGCAACCGAGACCGACACCTCTGAGCCACTACGCGAATAGATAGGAGAATCAAGCGAATTGCGGCTGAGTGAGAAGGTATAAGACAAATCATTTGCTACACCATCGGAGAAAGCAAGTGAGTAGCCGTATGAGTAGTTGTTGATATTATAGTGTCTATACGAAAGGTTGTGCGACATAATAAAATAGTCATCCGGCCATTTCAGTCTCTTACCGAAAGAGACGCTGGCACCTGTCAGACGGAGAGAACCATACCTAGAATCATTCTTACTTACATAGTAGCCATTGCTATACAAGTTGTGATAAAGCTGCACGCTCAGCGACTGCGGACGCTTTCCTCCCAGCCACGGCTCGGTGAACGAACCGTTGACCGCCACATAGTAAGTACCATTAGTGGCAGCGGTAAACGACAACTTCTGCCCATCGCCTACAGGCAGCGGCTGCCAGGCTTTCTTATTAAATATATTGCGAGCAGAGAAATTGTTGAGCGAAAGGCCTATTTGTCCGATAAACATACGGCTGCCATAACCACCTTGCAGGTTGATGGTGCTGGTATTGCCTTCCTCCACTTTATAAACCACATCCACCGTACCGTCTTTGGGGTTAGGTTTTACGTCAGGCATGATCGACTCTTCCTTGAAATAACCCAGCGTAGCCAACTCGCGACGGCTACGGAAGATGGCATCGCGGCTGAACAAGTCGCCCGGACGAGTGTGCAACTCACGCATGATAACGCGGTCGTTGGTCAGCGTATTGCCCTCCACTATCACATTGCGAATACGAGCCTGCTTGCCCTCTTTGATACGGATTTCGATATCGATAGAGTCATTTTCCACACCCACCTCCACTGGCGTTGCTTCGAAAAAGAGGTAACCGTTATCCATATACATTGACGAGATGTCGGTACCCGAAGGGTTGTAGGTCAAATTTTGCTCTAGCAAAGTACGGTTATATGGGTCGCCCTTGTTGATGCGCAGATGCTTTGAGAGCAACTCCGAGGGATAGATGGTATTGCCTGAGAAGGTGATATTGCGGAAAAAGAACTTGTGTCCTTCGTGAATCTTCACCTTTGCCCTCATATAGTCACTCTTGTCCTCAGCATTTGCTTTAACCAGATAAACCGTATCAGACAAAATACGGGCATCGCGATAGCCGTTCTCGTTATAGTAGGTCAATATGCTCTCCAAGTCTTCCGAGAACTTCGACTCTTGATACTTCGAGCTCTTCCAGAACCCCGGAGTCCACACATACAGCTTCTTCCAATAATTCACATCGTGGGTATTCTTCATCTTCCGTATCAGCTTATTGCTGCTGACACTGTCATTGCCCTCGAAGATAATCGAGTCAATCTTCACCTTTTTGCCAGGTTTCACAATAAAGTCGACCAGCACACGGCCGTCCTTATTTTCCACTGCCGTATCTACCTCGGTACGCGTGGTCACCGAAACATTTGTGTAACCTTTCTCCAGATAGTAAGCGCGAATACGATTCTTGGAGGTTGTGAGCAGGTTTTCCGTCACAACGTCGCCTGCTGCAATTTTCATCTCCTCGCGCAACTTAGTATCATCGCTCTTCTTCACACCTCGTAGGGCAAACCTCGATAGTTTGGGACGGCTGCGCAGTTCGATTTCGAAGAATATCTTATTATCCTGAATGCGGGTCACATATATCTGCACATCCTCAAACAGCCCCTGCTTCCACAGACGGTCCACGGCCGTAGCCAGCTTATCTCCCGGCACACGAATCATGTCGCCCACCTGCAGCCCTGCTATCAGGAGGATCATACGCGTGTCATAGTTGTCGGCTCCCACAAAGGTTATACCACCAATCTCATACTCTTTCGGGGTGAGATAATCTATGTCGTAATCTTGATTGCCTATCACAACCTGTGCGGTGCCACGAAAAGGAAGCACCAGCAAGAGGAGTAGCGGTAGGAGATACAATACTTTTTTCATTCTCTGCTCTTCTATAAAATGTACACAATACGGCACAAAAAGTGACAGTCACTTTTAGCACCTAGACATTAATAACTCCACAACACTTATTTTATTATATAAGAGACGCAATTTTTTGTCGCCTAAAATTCTTTATCCCTCGTACTCAATTTTTAACTTGCTCACCCGTCTTCCCATAGCGACGCTGGCGATTCTGGTAATCGTACAAGGCATCATAGAAATCTTCGTGCCGAAAGTCGGGCCACAGTTGTTCGCTGAAATAGAACTCCGTGTATGCCATCTGCCAAAGAAGGAAATTGCTAATACGCAATTCTCCGCCTGTGCGAATCAGCAGGTCTGGGTCGGGATAGTCCTTGGTAGCAAGATAGTTGCGCAAGGTATCCTCCGTGATGTTCTCTGCTTTAAGACTACCCGATGCTGCATCGCGGCAGATACCGCGCAATGCCTCGGCAATCTCCCAACGCGAGCTATAGCTCAAGGCCAACACCAAGGTCATGGCAGTGTTGCCGGCCGTCTCGCGGATACAGCCCAGCAACTTCTCTCTCGACTTTTCCGGTATACGCCCTATATCGCCGATGGTCTCCAATTTCACATTATTATCCATCAAGGTCTTTGTCTCGTCTTTCACAGCCTTAATCAGCAGCTCCATCAAGCCGTCAACTTCTGCCTGGGGACGATTCCAGTTTTCGGTGCTGAACGTATAAAGGGTCAGAAATTTAACCCCACTTGCCACTGCGGCTTCCACCGCCTGGCGCACAGCCGTCATAGCATGTTGGTGACCAAAAATGCGCTGATGTGCCTGGCGCTGGGCCCAGCGTCCGTTGCCGTCCATGATGATGGCCACATGCTGTGGCACGCTCGTCTTATCTATGTCTTCCAGTTTCATATTACTAATTGTTGATATGTTGATACGTTGATATGATTTTAGGTGGGTTCAATAAATTGCTTTCAAGAGATTTCGAGACTGGTTTTGAGCAGATTGTTGGCTTTCATGAAGGAGTGATGCGGTGCATCATGACTGAGTGAAAGTCAGCAAGATGACAAAAGCAGGCCGAAATCTCAGAAAAGTATGTAATAAAGCTCTTATTGTTCATACGTGGAATTTATAGAACCCACCTTTACATCATTCAACTCTTCATTATTTCACTATTTTATCTCACACACCTTGCCTCTCATCCAGCCAAACAGCATTTCGGCGGAAAACGATACCGACACACTGAAATAGGAGTACCAATCACACAGGGCATCATCGCCTCGCTTAATCCCTACCCCGTTGACATACCCTGGTTCCACCTCTCCACTGCGGTCGGCAAGCACCGCAGCCATCGAGCCCGCGGAGGTACCGTTTAACAACTCTGCCCCTACGTAGGTAGTGCTAACATCGTCCAGATAGTCTGTCCAAGTCTTTCTCCAACCGTATTCCACCGTCAGGTGCATGCTAGGCGACAGCCGCCAGCGATAGCCAAAGCCAAAAGGCATCGACACCTCTATCAGCTGATATTTCTGTCGCTCAGGATAGGCTGCCGTCCCCTGCCCTTCTGTTCCCAGCGGCTGCAAGTCATACCACTCGGTTTCGCCTGTGGCTGGGTCTACCACCATAGCTTGAGGGTTGAACTTAAACAGGCCGATGCCGCAGAAAATATAGGGAGTGGAACGTCTCTGCGAAGAGACCACCAACCCATAAGGGAAGAAATTGAACTCTGCCCTGAGGCTTCCCTCTATCAACGAGGAGCGAAAACTGAGGTTGCGACGGCGAATCACATCGGGATTGCCTCCTTCAATATGCCCATAAGAACCTCCCAACGCCAACGACCAGCGAGAGTCGTAACAATATCGTAGTGACACTCCTCCAGCCATATTCACCCTGCCCAGCATACTCTGGTCGTTAAGGTCGCCCAGATAGTTCATCCCCCCGAACGACAGCCCTACCTCACTACGCTGTAGCGCATTCTGCGCTATCAGCGAGCCACCACTAAGCAGCAACAATAATGCAACAACTATTTGTTTCAACCCCAGATAACTTCTTTGTTCTTAGCTTCTATTACTTACTTCAAAACTTCAACGTCCGACAGATGCTCTCCACCTGCATCAGCAGGTCGCGCTTGGTCGAAGGCTTGTTGCGCGGACAAAATACATAGCCCGTCAACATCACCACCTTATTCTCCGAAGGCGACAAAACCGTATAGGTCACAAATGGACCTCCCATAAAGTCGTTAAAGGTACGCCAGCAGCCACGTGTCTCCACACAGTAGGGACAGCTGTCCAGCTCCACTTTTCGGCTCTTAATCTCCATCAAGTAGTTGCCCTCCTCGTCACGACGGCGTTCTATGCCCATATAACTGTCAGGAGCACTGGCCGGCACCTGCCGTTTCATAATCGTGTCCAAACGGTCCAAAATATGTTGCTCGTCAAAAGCATCCCTGCTCTCATACGGAAACACGTCTATCAGCACCCCGATACCAAAATCCTTCGCCTCCTTACGCACCCAGGCAAAGTCGTCATCCATCTTGGCTATGTGATACTCCTCAGGGAACATCAGCCCGAAGCCAAACTTAGTGCGTATCTTCTTATTAATCTCATAATCCTGCATGCCATTAATTATCTTAAACATGCGACGATGCTCAGCTGCATAGAACTCGCGCAGCATCACCTGCTCATATTTTAGCAGTTGCTCTTGGAGCGAAGTCGGGTCTTTCATCGCAAAGTCAAACACCACTTGCGGTGAGGCATAATCATCAATATGCATATACACCTTGTTAGGATTCTCCGGATTCACATCCAGCAACAGAATATTCCTATGCGTAAGGAACATATCCGTGTTCTTATACGACGAGACAGGAATATTAACGATAGAGAACATACTTTCGGGTGTAGGCAGGCACTCCTGAGGGCGACCAAAGAGAGAGTCAACCAATGCCTTAGTGTCGCCACAATACACATTGGGGTCAGCCACCACGAGCATCTCCAATGTCTTGCCCGACGAACCCCTTTTCTGGGAATCATCCTGATTGTTGATAGAACTGTTGCACGACCCCAGGAGGCAGGCCGCAACTAGCATTATAACTATCCTTTTCATGGCTCAATTATTTATTAGTTTATTTATTAACGTGACTTCCCATTAATTATTGTGTCCCACCACCAGTAAATGCAAAAAAAGGACTCAATGCCCTATCATATACATGGGGTATGGCCACACTCCCGATTGGGCGTTGGGGATTCCTTCAGCTCGAGTTATTCGGCTATTCAACCCAAATCGGTCATTAGGGTTTATGGCAGAATGGCCAATTGGGGTTCAACACAGACCGCGCTTCTTCTTTTCCTGCCAAGCAAAGAAATCGCTGATAGCGTTCTCAATTGAGGTTTGGGGCATGTGGAGGTCGGTAAGAGCTTGGGAGTTATCGTAATATTCGCGCACCATGAGTTGGCGCACGTTGCGCGTCGACAGCTGTGTACGAACCCCAATGAACCTCAGCATATCACCCAGCTTACCAGCTAAAGCAAGCAGCACATTGGGCAGCGGAATGACCCACTGACGATATCCGCAGGCACGGGCTTGTAGCCGATAGAACTGCTGCAGGGAGAGGTTCTCCCCTGTCAAGAGGTATCGGCCGCCGTTATGTCCTAGCGTGAGGGCATTGACGATAGCTGTAGCAGCATCCCCCACATGCACAAAGCTCTTCCCCCCTCGGGGCACTACCATCAAAGGCTTGCGATAGCCTGCAAACAGCAGAGTACCCGAACTAGGCTTGGTGTCGTATGCACCGATCATAAAGCCAGGATTCACCACCACGATATGCCAATCGGGATGGCTCGCTGCCGCCTGCGCTAGCACCGCCTCACCCTCCTGTTTACTCAAAGCGTAATAGGAGTTGGTAAAAGGCGGCTGCATAGGTGCCTGCTCGTCGGCGCAGTGCAAGGGGTCACCGTAGCCTATCGTGTTGGCTGTGCTGGTGTGTACCAAACACTTGATTTGCTCTTCCTCCATCAGACGCAACAACCGGCCACACAGGTCGCGATTGACCGGAAGATAGTCCTCATAATGGAGCAACGACATATCGGTCACTCCGGCACAGTTGACTATGGCATCGCAGCCCTGAGCAGCCTTACGCAATGTTTCATCATCAAGGAGCGACCCTTGAAAAATAGTGAGTTGTGTTGTCATACCCTCCTGATTCGCCTTCCCCCTCTCATGCGGAGACAGGCAGAGGGCTGAAACGTTCCGCAGCAAGGCATGAACATCATGGCCTTGCTGCAGTAGTTGTTTCAAAACATTATGTCCGAGCAGCCCATTGCCGCCCAGGAGGAGTACACGGCTCATGGATCAGCCCACATTGCAGCCGGGCGCCACCAACTGGCTGGGTGTGACAAGCACCAATCGGCCGTCCTTGTCCTCGGCGCTGAGAATCATACCCTGACTCTCCACCCCCTTGAGTTTGCGGGGCGCGAAGTTGGCGATAAAGCAGACCTGCATACCCACCAGCTTCTCAGGCTCGGGATAGAACTTGGCGATACCGCTGACAATGGTGCGGGTGCCCATGCCGTCTTCAATCTTAAACTGAAGGAGCTTGTCGGCCTTCGGCACCTTGCTGCATTCCAGCACCGTACCCACACGGATATCCATCTTGCCAAAATCGTCGAAAGCCACAGTAGGCTTCACTTCGGCAGGGGCCCATGCGTTCAGCTCGTTCTGGCGCTTGGTCTCCAGCAGCCTGTTCACCTGTGCCTCGATGGCGGCATCCTCTATCTGCTCAAACAGCAGTTCGGGCTTCTCCAGCTGGGTGCCTTCCATCAAGAGGTTCGTAGCACCTGCATGGCGCCAACCCATGGCGGGAAGATTCATCATGCGGTGCATCTTGTCGGCAGTGAAGGGCAGGAACGGGGCACAGAGTATGGCCAGATTGGCGCATATCTGCAACGAAAGGTTGAGCACAGTGGCCGTACGCTCGGGATCGGTCTTGACGAGCTTCCAAGGCTCGGTATCCGTGAGATACTTATTGCCCAATCTCGCCAGGTTCATCATCTCGGCAAGTGCCTCACGGAAACGGTAGGACTCAATGCTGCGCCCCACCCGCTCGGGGAAGGTGGCAATCTCTTTGGCAACCTCCTGCTCCATATCTCCGAAAGGACCGGCGGCCGGCACCTTACCTCCGTAGAACTTGTGCGTCAGCACCAGCGTACGGTTGACAAAGTTGCCCAGTATGGCCACCAACTCGGAGTTGTTCTTCAGCTGGAAGTCTTTCCAAGTAAAGTCGTTATCCTTAGTCTCGGGCGCATTGCTGCACAAGGTATAGCGCAGCACGTCCTGCTTGCCGGGGAAGTCTTTCAGATACTCATGCAGCCACACGGCCCAATTGCGCGATGTGCTTATCTTGTCGCCCTCTAGGTTGAGGAACTCGTTAGCTGGCACATTCTGCGGAAGGATATAGCTGCCGTCGGCATGAAGCATGGCGGGGAATATGATGCAGTGGAAAACGATATTGTCCTTGCCAATGAAATGCACCAACTTGGTGTCTTGGTCTTTCCACCACTTCTCCCAGTCGGCACCCTTCAGCTGCTTGGTGAAACTGATGTAGCCGATAGGGGCGTCGAACCACACGTACAGTACCTTGCCTTCGGCATCCTTCAGAGGCACCTTCACGCCCCAATCTAGGTCACGCGTCACGGCACGGGGCTGCAGGCCGGCGTCAATCCACGACTTGCACTGCCCGTAGACATTCACCTTCCAATCGCCTTTGTGCTGTTCCAGAATCCACTCGCGCAGCCAAGGCTCGTCCTGGTCGAGGGGCAAGTACCAATGCTTCGTCTCCTTCATCACAGGGGCGTTGCCGCTCAGGGCCGACTTGGGGTTAATCAGGTCGGTGGCATTGAGCGAAGTGCCACATGCCTCGCACTGGTCGCCATAGGCATGCTCATTGCCGCAATGGGGGCAGGTGCCTGTGATATAGCGGTCGGCTAGAAACTGGTGAGCCTCCTCGTCATAATATTGCATCGAGGTCTTCTCTATAAACTTGCCTTCCTCATAGAGCTTCTTGAAATACTCCGAAGCCGTGGCATGATGCTCGGGGCAGGAGGTGCGGCTGTAGATGTCGAACGAAATGCCCAACTCGGCAAAAGAGTCCTTGATAATCTTATGGTAGCGGTCGACAATATCCTGCGGGGTGCAACCCT
>CAMYZD010000084.1 GCA_947303735.1 uncultured Bacteroidales bacterium
GAGAAGAACATCAACATCAAAGGCGCCCCCATCATTGTGGCTGGCGGCTACGGCATGGGCAGCAAGGAGAACTTCCAGCTGCTGCACAAGTTAGCCCACATGTTGGGCGGCGAAGTGGGTGCCACACGCGCAGCCGTCGATGCCGGCTTTGCCGAGAACGACCGTCAGATTGGACAGACCGGCGTCACCGTACGTCCCCGCCTCTATATCGCCTGCGGTATATCGGGTGCCGTACAGCACCGCGCCGGCATGGATCAGTCGTCCAAAATCATTTCTATCAACACCGATCCCCAGGCACCCATCAATGCCATTGCCGACTACACCATCGTTGGCGATGTCAACACCGTGCTCCCGATGCTGATAGACAGTTGCAACAATATCTTGAAATAATATGAACTTTTATACCGACAACCCAAGTCTTTCATTACACCTGCACCATCCCGACATGGCGCGAGTGGCAGAAACTGCCGAAAAAGGCTTTGCCGAGCAGGGTGCCGGCATCCCCGTCAACAGCGAGGAAGCCATCCAACAATATGAAATGATTTTAGACCTCCTAGGCAGTATCTCTGCCGAGGTCATCGCTCCCAATGCCGCTGATGTCGACCTTGAGGGTCCCCATCTGGTTGACGGACGTGTGCAATATGCCGCCGGCACCCGGAAGAACCTCGATACGCTGGTGCAGTCAGGTCTATATGGCATGACTCTCGAGCGTCGTTTTGGAGGTCTCAATATGCCCCGTGTCGTTGCCGTCATGGCTGCCGAGATTATCGCCCGTGCCGATGTGGGCTTTGCCACCATCTGGGGATTGCAGGATTGCGCCGACACCATCCAGCAGTTTGCCTCCGAGGAACTCAAGCAGAAGTACCTCCCCCGTATTCAGGACGGTGCCACCTGCTCTATGGACCTCACCGAGCCCGATGCCGGTAGCGACCTCCAATCCGTGCGCCTCCGTGCCACCTTCGACGAGGCCAACAACTGCTGGCGCCTGAACGGTGTCAAGCGTTTCATCACCAATGGCGATGCCGACATCCACCTTGTGCTTGCCCGTAGTGAGGAAGGCACCACCGATGGCCGTGGCCTCTCCTATTTCGTGTTCGACCGTGCCGACGGCGGTATGACCGTGCGCCGCATCGAGAACAAGATGGGTATTAAGGGCTCTCCCACCGCCGAACTGGTGTTCAATAACGCTCCTGCCCAGCTCGTCGGCGAGCGCCGCTTAGGTCTTATCAAATACGTCATGTCGCTGATGAATGGTGCCCGCCTTGGCGTGGGTGCTCAGTCCATCGGTCTCTGCGAGGCCGCTTGCCGCGAAGCCGACATCTACGCCGCCACCCGCGAGCAGTTTGGTCACCCCATTGGAGACTTTATCCAGGTGCAAGACATCCAGCGAGCCATGCACGCCCGCACGCTTGCTGCCCGTACCTTGATGTATGAGACAGCCCGCTACGTCGACCTCTCCGCCTCCTCCAAGCAGGCTTCGCGCGTAGCCGACATGCTCACGCCTCTTGTCAAGCTCATGGCCAGTGAATATGCCAACCGTTGCGCATACGACTGCATCCAGATTCACGGCGGTAGCGGATTTATGAAAGAATACGCCTGCGAACGCCTCTATCGCGATGCCCGCATCCTCACCATCTACGAGGGCACCAGCCAGCTACAGGTCGTTGCCGCTCTTAAGGGTATAGTCAGCGGTGGCTATTTGAAGATTGTCGCCGACTACGAGGCTCAGGCCTCCACACTCGACCTCACTCCCGAGCTGGCCGAATGCCTCGCCGCTCTGCGTAAAGGTGTGGAACGCTACAACGCCATGTACGACAACGCTGCCACCGAAGGCACCTCGGCACCTCGTTTCGAGCATCACGCCCGTCGCCTCACCGAGCAAGTCGCCCTCATCATCATGGGCTATCTGCTCCTGTTCGACAGCGTCCGCGACAACGCCTACACCGATGCCTGCCGCTGGATTACCGAGCAATTGTAGTATCATATCATATCGACAAAAGGAGACTTGACTTTCCAGTCAGGTCTCCTTTTCTATTACAAAAGCCAAAGAATGCATTACATCATCTTCTCCAACTCGGCGATGCGGGCCCTTATCTTGTCGGCCTGGCCTTGGAGGAAGTCTTCGCTGTACTTGGCATCGCAGAAGCCGTTGCCACGGGCAATATAGGCGGCATCGTCCTCCATGTCCACCTCCAGCTCTTCGTAATTGAGCAGCAGCTTCCGTTGCCGCTCAAGCTCCTGTATTATCTCTTCCCTATCCATGATAGTAAAAGGTAAAAACTAAAAGCCATAAGGCAACTTGTACCCAACAGTTTTCAGTTTTTACCTTTTAGTTTTTAGTTTATTAGAGTCCTATCTTCTCGTTGACGATCTTGATAATCTCGGCCTCTTCCTTAATAGCGCGAGCCTCAAGGTCGGCAGCCTTGGCAAGGATATCGTTCTTGAAAGCCTCGTCCTTCAGCGAGCTGGCGTTGATCTTCACATTCAGGTGGGCACCCATCACGGCACTGCGGGCAGCCAATGCACCCACACCGCCGTCGGTCACACTGGCGGGGTTGCCCCATTCCACCATAGCACGGCACACCTCGAAGGCCTCGAAGCTCTTCTGCATGGTTCGGAATGGCACCTCGGTGGCGAACTTGGTAGCCTCCTGGATGGCAGCTGTGCGGGCAGCCTTCTCCTCGTCGGTCTTCTTAGGCAGGCCGAAAGCGTTCATAATCTTGTTGAAGGCATTGGTGTCTTCGTCCACCAAGTGCAGCAGCTCGGTCTTCAGTGCCTGACCCTTCACAGCCACATCACTGAACTTCTCCCACTCATCGTCGTAGGCGGCCTTGCCACCCGTCAAGTTGGCGACCATAGTGCCCAACGAAGCGGCCAAAGCACCCATATAGGCGCTCACGCTACCGCCACCGGGGGCAGGGCTCTCGCTTGCCGTCTCGTCGCAGAAACCCGTGCAGGTCAAGTCGACCAGTTTCTTCTGGCTGTGGTCCTCAATAAGGAACTCGATAACCTTCTCCTTCGGGTCGAAGGGTTTCAGGTCGTCCAAGCCCATGCTCTTAATGGCCACCTTCATTATCTCATCCTCGCTCACGCCGAGGCTGCGCTGCTGCTTGGCAAGGTAGTATTTACCAGCGTCAATCAGCACGCTCTTAGGAATCAAACCCACGATTTCACACCCTGTCACACGCAAACCACGGTTGGCAGCGCAACGGCACACCTCGTCGAAGCATAGATGCACGGGAGCCACCTTGATACTGGTAATATTCATCGACACCTGGGCGATGCCATAGTCCTCGATAAACCAACCGATAGCCTTGGTGCCTTTCAGCGTTCCGGGAATCATAATGGTGTTGCCCTTCTCATCCTTCATAATCTTGCCACTGGGCTTGCCACCCTCGCGCTGCGGACGACCCTTTTCGCGCACGTCGAAGGCGATGGCATTAGCACGGCGGGTGCTGGTAGTATTCAAGTTGTAGTTGATGGCAACCAAGAAGTCGCGGGCACCCACCTGGGTGGCACCCGTCTGAGCCACATGGTCGTTCCACTCGTTAGGACCGAAGTCAGGCTTCCACTCCTCGCTACCCAAACGGCTGCTGAGGCTCTCATATTCACCCGTACGGCAGTAAGCAAGATTGCGGCGCTTAGGCTGGAAAGCAGCATTTTCGTAGCAGTAGATGGGGATATTCAGCTCCTCACCTAGACGTTTGCCCAGCTTATGTGCATACTCAACCACCTCTTCCATCGTAATATTGCTCACGGGGATCAGCGGGCACACATCGGTAGCACCCTGACGGGGGTGGGCGCCATGATGGTTGCGCATATCGATCAGTTCGGCAGCCTTCTGCACCACGCGGAAGGCGGCCTCACAAGCCTGCTCAGGCTCGCCCACGAAGGTAATCACCGTGCGGTTAGTTGTCTGACCCGGGTCGACATCCAGCAGCTTCACACCCTCCACCTTTTCAATCTCGGCAGTCACCTGGTTAATAATATTCATATCGCGCCCTTCGCTAATGTTGGGCACACACTCAATTAGTTGTTTCATTTCTATATATATTTACGTTATTAATATTATCTACACACTTATATATCAACTCTTTGCAGATACAACCCGCAAAGAGTACACAATGCAAATTTACATAAAATTAATGACATAAACACAAGTTGGAAGTTGAAAATTGAAAAATGAAAGTTGAAAATTATTACACCTCACTTCTTACCACCACAACAAGGACTTTTAAAATTGAAAATTGAAAAGTGAAAATTGAAAAGTGAAAATTGAAAATTGAAAAATATTACACCACACTCTTACCACCACAACAAGGACGTTTTAAAAGTGAAAAGTGAAAATTGAAAACGCTCTTATGCAACGTATGACTGATTTTTGCCAAATAGTACCCATGTCGCGTCTCTTCGAGACGCTGGAAAGGAGGGTGTTTCAATACCCCACACTGCGAAACCTAACCGAAAAAGGGGGTTGCTCCCTTTGGTCGCGACCCCAGGTTCCTTGTATGGGGTTTCTTCGAGACACGAGTGTCCACTGGACATTCTTAACTGCATCTCGGCATAGCTCGAACGAGTTCGGCTCTGCGCTCGACTTTGCAACGTTATTGAGATTCAGTATCTTCGAGGCTGTTGAAAAATCAGTCAGATATATCATAAGAGCCATTGAAAATTAAAAGGCTTCACATCATACACCAGTTCAGTGGTCATTTCGACGGTGAGGCTCAGCGAGAGCGCTGAACAAAAAAGGGCGTACACGAGGTACACCCATACAATTTTAGGCCAAGGGAAGGTTCGCCGTAGGTTCGCTTCAAGGGGTGAGGACTGGGCGACTCTTCTTAGCCTCCTCTGAGGGGATACAGA
This sequence comes from uncultured Bacteroidales bacterium, assembly GCA_947303735.1. Taxonomy (GTDB): domain Bacteria; phylum Bacteroidota; class Bacteroidia; order Bacteroidales; family P3; genus Colimorpha. The sequence continues at coordinate 4,864 of CAMYZD010000084.1, forward strand.
AGAGAATGCTTGGGGCAGAATCGGCAGAAAACTGCTTTAGGCAGCAGGCAACCGCGGAGGGTTGCTTCTCCGCTATCTCTATCGGGATGGGCCACTGGACTTTCCCTTCACCCAGCGGTCGCAGGCGGCCAGGCAGCCGGGGAGGACGAAAAGGATAAGCATGATGGCCGAGAGGCCACCTACGGCCAGGCAGCCAACTATGGCAGAGATGGTATGGTCCTCCACCAACAGGGACATGATGCCGGGGGCTAGAACTATGATGAGGCCCGAGGTCATAATGGTGCGTATCGAGCCTCGGTAGGCGGATTTCAGCGATTCCCCTACACCTTGCGTACGACGCCCTTCGCGGTAGTAGTTGGAGAAAAGGATGGCATAGTCGATAGTGGCGCCCATGAGAATGCTCTGCACAATCAGGTAGGCCAAATATAGGAGGGTTCTGCCACCCAATCCGCTGACAAAGACATTGATGTAGACTCCCGTCAAGACGGTCAACACCAATATCACCGGCACCACCAAGGAGCGGAAGGTCAGCGCCACAATCAAGAGGATGACAAGGATGGTGAGTATCGTGATAAGCCGCAGTTCTCCACCAAAGCCTCGGCGCATCTCGTCGAACATCACCGACTCGCCCACCAGGCTGTATTCTCCGGTCAACTGGTCGTCGCAACTCTGGCGTAGGCGCTCCAGGAATTGCTGCACCTCCTCGCCTTCGTCGGCATAGCCGGTCACAATTGCCGCCATCGACCAGCCGTCGCCCTTGAGCTGCCCTATGCCCTGCTGCATCATGCCTCGCACACCTGAAAGACGGCTGCGCATAGTGTCGTCCACAAAGGCTGACAATACAGGATCTTCCAACAGGTCGACCGTCAGGAAATCCACCAATTCCTCCAAAGAGCAGGTGGAGTCAACCGGAATATTCGTCTCATTAATAACAGTGGTCACCACCTCAGCCATAGGTGTGGAGGGGGGCTCCCCTGCCCCTGTCGGGTGTAAGGCCGGCAAGGTGTCGGCGTGATGAAGGGTGTCGGGGTGCGGCAGAGCCGTCATGGTGTCGGCGACAGGCAAGGTGTCGCCCGTATTTGCTGTCAAGGTGTCCCTCACCTCCGCCACGACAGGTTCGGGAGCCTGTAGCGCCTCCTCCATGTGTCGACGGAGCGCGATGAGTTGGCGTTTCTGCTCCTTGCTGATAAATGAGGCATACATCCGGTTGGGCAGTATCTGGTCGTTGACATAACGGACGAACTCGAGAGGCGACATAGTGCCCTTGCCCCTTCCCGCCATGCGGTAGATGGCTGATGCCTGCTTGGCCTCGAAACCCAGATAAGCTGCCAAGACCGAGGCGGTCATGGGCGAAAGGATGGTATCGCGATAGGTGGGGCGATTCCCCATGGCAGAAACAGCCGTCACCGAGGGAATATTGTCGGTGACAGGCTCAGCCATTGTATCGGGCTGGGCCGTAGGGGCAACAGAGACAACAGGAGCTACCGCCCCGACCGATTGGCCAGCGGCAACGGTGACTATGGGCAACGAGCCACTGCCTTCGGCGATGCTCGCGATTTGGTTGATTTCTCCCACCTCGACGGCGAGGGCCGAATCTTCTAGTTCATCATGCTGACGCAGTTGATAGACCATGTCGAGCATTTCGGGGGTGAGCACCGAGTCGACCATCGTCGCCGCCTCAGGGTCGAGCATAGAGGCCAGTCCCTTGATATTGGCGTACATCTCACGTGAGGTGAGTTGGCGACGCATAAGTGTGGGGTATGACACCACAGTGTCGACCTTGGCATCCAAGCCAAGCATGTCGGCAAGCCCGATTATTTTGTCCTCATCCTGGTTCTGATAGAGCAGCACGACAGTATTCTTGCGTGGGAATCGCTGAGTGATGGGGGTATCGTAGTTGGTGGAGAACGAGATAGTGGTGAGGTTTTGCAATAAGATAGAGCCCACAAAGACTGCCACCGACACAACGGCCAAGGGCCAGCGGTGACGCATCTCAAAACGGGCAAGCGAATCGGTATGAGGCAGGGGCACCCGCTTGTGGGTGCGCCATATCAGTGAATGGAACAGGAGGATGAGTGAGGGCAGGACCGTATAGAGACAGACGACGCTGCACAGCACCCCCTTCGCCAGAACAACTCCCAAGTCCATGCCGATGCGGAACTTCATCAAGCAGAGCACCAGCAGACCGGCCATGGTGGTCATGGCACTGCTCAGCACCGAGGGTGAGGCTGCCTTCAGAGCCCGCTTCATTGCCTCTGTGTGGTCGGCATCGGCTCCTGCTGCCGCTATCTCTTGGCGGTAGCGGTTCATCAGAATGATAGAATAATCTATCGATAATACCAACTGCAAGATGGCTACGATGGCGTTAGTGGTCATCGAGACACTCTCAAGCAACACGTTGCTCCCCACGTTCAGCACGACAGCCACGCCGATGGTGGCGAGGTAGAGCAACGGCTCGACCCACGACTCGCACATAAGGAACAGCACGGCAAATACCAACAAGGCAGCGATAATGATTACTATCGGACTGGGCAGGTTGCCGTCGATGCTGGTCTCCACTACCACGGGCAGCGAGCCATCCTTTATCAGCGCCGCCACCGCCTTGGGGTCGCCGTCGGGGACAATGGCTAAGTCGTAGAGCACGTAGCCCTCCTTCTCTTGCACGGCGGTGAGCGCGCGCACATCCTCCATCTGTCGGAAGACAGCGGCCAGGCTGTCGCGCTGGGAGGCCGTCAACCCTTGATACATGGTGCGGACACTGAGCATGTCGATAGTATTAGGGCCCAGAGCCTGAGTCATGCGGTCAAGCCCCTGCTTCATCTCCGAGTCGGCGGGGAGATAACGGGTCATGTCGGTATTGACATTCACCCGCGGAACCATCAGCCCACACAGCACCGCCACTGCTAGCATAAAGCCGAGCAGCAGGTTGCGGCGCTCAACTAAGAAGGTGTATATGGAGGTAGGGGCTTTCATGGGGAGGGGCTAGTAGATCTAGTAGTGCTAGTAGCTCTAGTATAACTAGTATTACTAGTGTTTCTAGTATGGCTGGTATTGTGGTTATCTAGAGTTCGCCTAGTCTTTTTTTGAGGGATTGGATTTCGGCTTTCAGTGAGCGGTTTTCTTCTTCTAATTCACGGAACCGCCGGTCTTGCGCCTGGCGATAGCCTGAGCGGGCGGCATGCATTCTTTCTTTGACTCCGCCTTGGGCGACAAACTGCTTCTCCAAATGCTGGAGATAGGAGTCGAGCATCTTGTCGGTGATATGGCAGAGCGTGATGGCCATGTTGCAGAATTCCTCGGCCGAGAGGCACTCCGCCAACAGGCGATAATCGTCAAAGTGGTTATGGGCACGGCAAAAGGCGACCATATTGTCAAACCTAGGATGCCCTTTGTCCCAAAGAGCCAGAGTATGCTTCTTCAGGTAGTCTTCGTAGTCCTCTCTCAACTCCTGCAAACTGGCTCGGCCCACATTCACCAGTTTCACCTCGGTCTCGCTACTCGTCAGGGCTGCCTCGCTGCCTTCCACGATATTCTGCTTGCCGCTGCGCGCCGCCTGGTTCATCTGGTCGACCGTGCGATTGCCGTGAGCCGGTAGGAATCGCCTGCAAAACACGTCGGTCAGCAGCACCAAGACCTCACTTTTCTGATAGAGGTAGAGGTTCTTGTAATCTGCCACGCGACGGAAGATGCTTTTTGGCTGGGAGGGCATGAGAGGGGATTTTTTTTTAGATTTCTAGTATGGCTAGTATTTCTAGCAGAACTAGTATTTCTAGTAGGACTAGGGGTGCTAGTGATACTAGAAATACTAGTGACTACCTTTTTTTTACCAAAGCTGGGCGCGGCATTCGGGAGCCAGGTACATGGCGCAGCCGGGCTGGATGCCGAAGGCCTCGAGGAACTCGGTGACGTGCGGCAGGGTGGCGTTGACGCGGTTCTCGGCGAGGCTGTGGACATCGCTGGCGGTGAGCTGCAGCTTGGCCTCCTCGCGGATGTTGCTGGCCCATACACCGGCGTAGGCAAGGAAGAAACGCTGGGCAGGCGTGAAGCCGTCCATCTTCTTCTCGTTGACCTGACGCTTGGCGATGGCGTTTTGCAAGGCCTGATAGCTGATGTGGAGGCCACCGTTGTCGGCGATGTTCTCGCCAAGGGTGAGGGAACCGTTGGCGTAGGTTTCGGGATTGTCGCTGACCTTGACTTTGTTGAACCAGTCGACCAGCACCTGTGCGTTCTGCTGGAAGCGGGCGGTGTCCTCGTCCTCCCACCAGTCGTTGAGGTTGCCGTCCTTGTCGTAGTGGCGGCCTTGGTCGTCGAAGCCGTGGGTCATCTCATGTCCGATGACCACACCGATGGCACCATAGTTGAAGGCATCGTCGGCATTCATGTCGAAGAAGGGTTTCTGAAGGATACCAGCGGGGAAGCAAATCTCGTTGGTGGTGGGGTTGTAGTAGGCGTTGACGGTCTGCGGAGTCATGCCCCACTCGGTTTTGTCGACAGGCTTGTCAATCTTTGACACCATGTAGGCAATGTCGAACTGGTTGCTGCGGATAACGTTGGCGAAGTAGCTGTCGTTCTTGATTTCGAGACCGCTATAATCGCGCCACTTGTCGGGATAACCCACCTTGACCATGATGGTGGAGAGCTTTTCGATGGCGCGCTTTTTGGTGGCATCGCACATCCAAGTAGCTTCGTGGATACGCTGTGCGAAGGCCTCCTTCAGATTGTTGACCATTTCCACCATGCGGTGCTTGGCGTCAGCAGGGAAGTATTTCTCAACATAGAGCTTACCCAGTGCCTCGCCCATGGCACCGTCGACGGTGTTGGTGACGCGTTTCCAGCGGGGACGCAGCTGCTCGGCACCACTGAGGGTGCGGCCGTAGAACTCGAAGTTGGCGTTGACAAAGTTGCTGCTGAGATAGCCGGCAGCGGAGTTGATGACGTTCCAAGCGTAGTAGGCCTTGATAGCTTCGAGGCTCTTAGCCTCGTTGAGCACTACACCCAACTCGTGGAAATACTCGGGCTGGCACATGTTGAAGCTGGTGAGCTCGGGCAGACCGATTTCAGCGAAATAGCTCTTGAGGTCGAGACCGGCGGCACGGACAGCGGCAGTGTCGAAGTTCATCTTGTTGTAGGTCTTAAAGGGGTCGCGGTTATCCTCGTTGCTATACTGTGCCTTGGCGAGACGGGTTTCGAGGTCCATGACCATCTTGGCGAGCTGGGCGGGAGTCTTTTTGCTGAGCTTGTCGTAGCCGGCGTTGGCGAACTGGGTCTCCATCAGCTTGATGTAGGCCTTGCGCAGCTCGGGTTCACGGCCTTTGCTCTCGAGGTAGTAGTCGCGCTCGCCCATACCGATACCGGTTTGGTAGAGCCAAGCGATGCACTGGTTGGCATCAGCTGCATCGGCCTCGTTGAAGAGGGCAAAGAAGGGATTGATGCCAATACCGTGGAGGCGGCGCATCTCGGGTTGGAGCTCGTCCACCTTCTTGATGGCGGCAATCTCATTCAGATAGGGCATGATGGGTTCGGCACCCTGCTGCTCGATGGTGGCAGTGTCCATACCCACGGTGTAGAAAGTGGCAATCTTGTCGCCATAGCTGCCAGGCTGGTTCTCGTTGTTAACCAGCGAGTCGATAAGCGTGCGGAGCTGTTCTTGGTTGGTCTCGGCCAGCACGTCGAAGGCGCCAT
>CAMYZD010000085.1 GCA_947303735.1 uncultured Bacteroidales bacterium
GGTGCTGGTGCCTTCCTTGGTGGTGAGGGTGACGAAGTAGGTGCCCGCGGGCAGTCCTGCCACACTGAAAGTGAAGTCACGTGTCTGCGGGGCCAGTTCGCGGCGCAGCACCTCGCGACCCTTCATGTCATACACCGCCACATACGCCACCCCCTCGGGCAACCCTCCAAACTTGACTTCTCCGTGGCAGGGGTTGGGATAGATACTCACCCCAGACCATCCTTCGGGCGACTCCACAGCCTCCTCACACCAGTCCACAAACACTGGCGCCATATCATGTGGGATAGCCTGTCCAAACTCGTCGGCATGTCCACAAGGCGTATACACCGTGTCGCTCTTCCAAAAAGGCTGTCCATACGCCACCGGAACCCTGGTATCCTTAAACTGCACCACCTTGCACCGCACGGAGTGATGCCCCAGCGTGTCCACCGCCTTCATAAACGTCACCTTGTCCAATCCTCCCACAGCAAAAGCAGCCATGCCTATACCCTGCAGGTGCGACCGAAACACAATATCCCCGCTCAGCCTTGTACCGCTGAAGCCATGCTCTCCTATCGACATTAGGCTGTCGCCAAAATACATCGACCGCAACGGTGTCGCCTCGAATGCGTCGTTCCCCACCGTCAGCAGGCTGAACGCACTGTCCACCTTCTCTATCGAACTATACAGGAAGGCATACTTCCCAATCGTCCGCACCGACGGAATGGAGATACTCTTCACCTTGGTAGTATTGGCAAAGGCATAGTCGCCTATCGTCCGCAGCGTCGATGGAAGGTTCACCTCCGCCGTTGAGAAACAGAAAGCCATAGCCTTTATGTCCGTCACCCCATCGGGCAGTACCACCTTGGTCAACCTATCGTTGAGATAAAAGGCGTTCTCCCCGACAACGCGCACGCCCGCCGGCACCTGCAGCACCCCCGTCAGACCCAGCACCTGCACCAGCGTGTCACCCCCATAGCTCATCAGCATCCCGTTTTCCACCTTGTAGTGGCGGCTCGCGGGATCCACCGTCAGCGCAAACCGCGACGATGCCGTGTCGCGCAGCGCACCGTCTATCTTGCATACCGAGGCGGGAATATGCAACCCCCTCAGATACCTCCCAAAGGCTACCGTGCCTATCTCCCGCAACCCCTCGGGCAGCGTAATCCTCCGCAGACTGTTGTTGCCATAGAATGCCGAACCCGCTATCCGCCTCACCGCACCCGGCACGGTGTATGCCGTATCGCTATTTAGGCCAGGGTACGCCAGCAGCAGCGCGGTGTCGATACTACACAGGGCAAGCGAGTCCACCACCACATAGTGCAGGTTGGCCGTGTCCACCACAAACCTCCATATCTTGTCTCCGCTGAACGCGTCCTCCGAGATATCCTCCACATTGCGCGGTATGCGGAACGTCTCGGCCTGATGCCATGCAAACGCGGCATACCCTATCCTCCGCACGCTCCCGGGCAGGGCTATGGGGAATGTCGTCCCCTCAAACGCCTCCCTGCCTATCTCCTCAATTGTCCCCGGCAGCGTAACCGACTCAAACGTGCCACAACTACTGCCAAACGCGGCATCGCCAATACGCACAACTGTATACTCGCTACCGTCAATCGTCACCGTGGCGGGAACTACCACATTGCGCGGATACAACTCACACAAATCCTGATTGGGCAGTACCTCCACCGTACTGTCAGACAGAATCTGGTAATATAATGCACCGACCTTGTGCGACTCGACATTGTGATACCTCGGCTGGGCATCCACCGCCAGTCCTACGACTAGCATCATAAAAATAAATAATTTGTTCTTCATATCCCTATGTGTTGATTGTTATTAATCGCTCGCTTTCATACCGCCACTTGATTCCATAATTCAGGGGAGCATCCCTCTATCCGGATGCTCCCCTATCAAGGTGCTAATACGTTATGTCTATCACCGCGTCATTCCCTATTACATGGATGGGGAATACTCCAGCAGGAATATAGTCCTCATTAACGAGACCACACAGAACCTGGTCGGTGATTTGAGTATCATACAATATCGTCACCCAGCCATCTTCCAATAGGGCTTCTATTCCGGCATCGTTTCCATCAGGTAGGTCTTGATAGTTCTTAATCCCGATGGCAGTTATTTTACCATATTCATCTATATATGTATCTATAGCTATCGGAACACCTTGGTTGCACCCGATATATATCCCACAAAACACATCTGAATGGCGTATCAACAAACACGTATCAAGATCATAGTCATACCATGTAAAACAACCCCATCCTGGGTATGGGGGCTGCTTAGTCGCTAGACTGTCTGTCTCGCCAGATTCGACATTGTTGCCATTGTTTGTGTTTACCAAGGAATCCTTTTTGCTGCATCCCATGATTGTCAATGCTGCGAAAACCACAACAAATATCAGATATTTTTTCATATTATTATTGTATTTTTTTCGTTACTATACATATTCTTAATTCATCTCATTCTCTGTCTGCTGTGCTGCGTGGGCTAGTGCAAACTTTTTTTATTCCCCACACAATAGAATTGGTCTTGCCACGTTAGTATTTGTGGCATCAGACCCTTCTATGCCTCGGGCTTCTGCGGGCGGGGAGAAGTGTTTCGTTCTTTCCAAAAATCAAAACAGGCTTCTGCTCCGCCGTTGTGCCCTCAATTTCCGCCCCGCACACCGGCGCACAACATGTGCGGGGCTTCTTTCAATCAGATACATACCCTTTCCTTTTTAGTCCGCAGACAGCACGATTGCCGCCTGCGTATTTTTTTTACTAACGATAGGCAATACATGTATAAATACCCGTTTCCTGATTGTAAGACACTTGAACCGTGTATCCCTCATTGATCTTCTGTTTAGTCCATGCTACCGCCTCTGACTCTTTATCGGTCGTGTAGATCAATCTTTCTTTCTCCAACATCGCACTACCTATTGCATTCTCTCCTACTATTTCAACCTCATACCCTTCGCGAGTAAGGGCAAACAATTGTAGAAGCAACGCATTGTATTCGGCCTCGTTGTTAAGCAGTTCTGTGTGTGTTATGCCATTAACTGAGTAACACACCGTGTAAACGGTGTCGACTTCGACAACAATGTTTGGAGATTCAATCATTGTCTCTTTTTGGCATCCAGCATTCAGTGTCGCCAGCACTGCCATGAGTGCTACAGGATAGAAAACTTTCTTCATGATTTTAATCTGTTTTTAAGGTTATACTTTCTGTTTGATAATGTAGAATTGCATCTTGTTGGTTTTCTGACTCAAGATGGAATACTGATATTATATGTTTCAGATAGTTCATCGCTATCAGATCATTATTAAGGAGGTCTGGGTCTGCACGTAGCGAATAGTCGCGCTTTGCAGCCATCCACATATTGACAGTGTTACTATCACAATATGCCAATATATCTGATGGTATGGGAATGATGGCAAAATCCTCCATTAACCTAGCCCACCCCGAATCGGTGGTCGCCTCGAGCAGGGTCACTCCTACTGTGAGGGTGTCGTTGAGCGGGAAGTTTTTGATATAGGTGGCTCGGATGCCCTTGGTATGTGCATACCGCTTATACACCTCGCTACACTGCCAGTAGGGTACGATGCTGGGCAAATACTTGATGGCAAGCGTGCCCCCCACAATGGCGACGAATATAAGTACACGTATTGGCCATCCTTTTTTCACGGTATTCATCATATTATCATCTGGTTTATTGAATTAATGGCTTCAACAGAGTTGCCACCCAAATTGGATGCTATGGCTGCAGGCACCGGCATGACTATTGAGAGGACCACGGCAGCCATGGCTGCCGAAAGTACCGTCCTAACCATCGGTGATATTGCCGTGTGCCTCTTGGGTGGGACTGACTGCGGCAACGGCTGGTTCACCGGCATCCGCCAGTAGAGCTCTAGCAGCTCTTGGTCTGTGGGGAAGGGCATTTGCGGGAGCTGCTTCTCGTGTAGCCGCCACGCCTTACGTAGCCGGCTCATCACCTTACGTTCCTCACGCTTTGTTGTGATATATGGGACAATCCTTTTCATTGTATATTATCTATTTAATAGTTTTCTATTGTTCAATTCGACGTAAGTCGATTTGACTTCCTCAATTGATTTAACTCTCATTGTAACTTTATATTATCCAATTTATTAAAGTCTTATTATATTGGATCGTCATACAGGGTCCCGTCGGCATCAAGCGCTTGAATGTCGAAGTCGTCGCCCAGAGCCTGGTCGAGCCGTACCAATTTTTCCTTGATGTACGACATCCTTCTTGTTACCTTTAAGTAGTTTAGTCCCATAGATTTGGCTACTTTCAGCATGTTCCCATGTTTGAGATATTCCGTTATGAGCATCTGCTCGTCCGTGTCAAGTTGCTGGATAAGGTAGTACATCCTATCTACGAGATGGTCGGAATCACCGTGGTCGGCCACGTTCGAAAGGTCGACGCCATACGCCAACTGCTGATGGTAACGGTATTCGTCGCGTATCAGCGTGTGGGCCTTGCGATAGAGAAGGGTGAAGGCCCATCCCGACTCGCTTGCGATCACATTATCGGGCGGGTTGTCAACATACTCCTGCCACAGATAGGTGGAGAGGTCGCACACCAAGGCATTGAACCCATAGCTGCCGGGCCTACAGTAGATGGCGGCAACGGTGAGTATGGCGTCCCTGTGCTTGCGCACAAAAGCGATGGCGGACGTGGAGTTGTCGTTTTCGGTTGTCTTCACACGCATCTATTATTTCTGTTTTTCTGTAATAAAGTAGCCAGACCACACCAAAATTATCATCCAAAAGTGATTATTTAACAATAATTACATATTTTTAACAAGTGAGGTTGTGAAGAGCATGGCTTGTTCAAGAACCGACAAAAGGATGAATATATGTGTTATTAAATTGATTATCATTACTTTAACACCTCTTTTTCACTCCTGTAATCGAATATGAAGCGTATAGGATGTGTAAAGGGATAGAAGAAGAGCCATAGGGAGCATGTAAGGGAGCCCTGTCCGACGGCCGAAGGGAGGCCGGCGTGACGAACCGATGTCCGACCGTCGGAAGGGCTACCATATGAGGGTCCCAAGCTGGAACACGAGGAATGCCATGAGCCAGGCTAGCACGATGCTGTGTACGACGGTGAAGAGTGCCCACCCTCGCCCGATCTCCCTGCGCAGGGTGGCGATGGTGGCGACACAGGGAAAATAGAGCAGCACAAAAACTAGGAAGGCGTAGGCCTTGACCGGCGTGAAGAAGGGATTGGCACGCAAGGATTCTTCCAACTGGGTGTCGCTGTTTTGGTGATAGAGGATGCCCATGGTGCTGACGATGGCCTCCTTGGCGGGTAGGCCGGTGAGGATGCAGACATTCATGCGCCAGTCGAAGCCCAACGGACGCATCACGGGTTCCATCCATTGGCCGATGGCAGCAAGGGCGGAATGCTCCTTCTGCACCACGTCTTTCTCGAAAGCAAGCGAGTCAATCATTGCCGACACCTTCAACATATCCTCTGCGGCAACATAGCCGTCTGCATCCACCTGTTGCAACTGTTCAATCTTAGCCTGATAGGGCTGTGTCAACTCCTCATTGCGGGGGAAATAGTAAAGTGCCCAGATGATGATGGATGCCCAAAGGATGACGGTGGAAATCTTCTTGAGGTAGTCTTCGCAACGCTCCCAGATGTGCAGCCATGTGTTGCGCCACACGGGGCGGTGGAAGGCGGGCAACTCGCTGACGTAGTCCTCATCGTCCTGACGGAAATACTTGGTGCGCTTCATGAGCAGGGCAAACAGGATGGAGAGCAGCACGCCCAACAGATAGAGCGACATCATCACCAAGGCCTTATGATTGGGGAAGAAGGCTCCCACGAAAAGCAGATAGACGGGCAGACGCGCCCCACAGCTCATGAAGGGGATCATCAACATGGTGAGGGTACGGTCCTTCTTGTTGTCGATATTGCGGGCGGCCATGATGGCGGGCACGTTGCAGCCAAAGCCCACAAGCATGGGGACGAACGACTTGCCATGCAGGCCGACTTTGTGCATCAGTTTGTCCATCAGGAAGGCCACACGGGCCATATAGCCTGTATCTTCCATGATGGAGATAAAGAAGAAGAGGATGATGATGTTGGGCAGGAAGGAGAGCACCGCCCCTACTCCTTGCACCACACCGTCGGCCAGGAGCGAGGTATACCAGGCATCGGGCATGATGTTGTGCAGGAGGTTGCTGAGCCAGTCAACGCCCTGTTGTATCCAATCCTGCGGGTAGGCTCCGAGGGTGAAGGTGCACTGAAATACCAGATAGAGAATCACTATCAGCAGAGGGAGCCCCAACCACCGATTGGTGAGTATGGCGTCGAGCCGTTCGAGGTGGGTGTGGTCGCTGTGGTGAAGGGTCTCGTTGAGGGCACCACGAATAAAGCCGTGCCGCGCTTCGTGGATAAGGGTGGCAGGCGACTGGTGGAGGCTTCGCTCTATCTTGCGGCGGTTGCCTTCGGCCGCATAGGCGAGGGCCATATAGTTGGGGGCCTCGTGGAGCATGGCGAGGGTCACCTCGGGCCGTTCGAGCAGGCGGATGGCGAGGTAGCGCTTGGAATAGATGTCGCTGACGTTAGGTATTTTTGCCACTTCGTCGACCAGATTGTCGATGGCCTCTTCAATGTCGGAGCCATAGCCCACATGCACATGACGGCTTGTGTGCTCGCGCTCTTCGTAGGCGGCGACCACACCTTCTACCACATTCTGCACGCTGGTAGCATCGCAGGCGTTGACGGGGAAAGCCTGCACACCCATCAACCTCCCGAAATGCTCATAGTCAATCGAGTGGTCGGTGGCAAGGAGTTCGTCATAGCGATTGAGGGCAAGTACCAACTTGAGGTGCATGTCGATAAGCTGGGGGGTGAGCACTAGCGACTCGTCCAGGTCGGTGCAATCCACCACCTGCACCACCACGTCGGGGTGCTGTCGCACTATCTCTTCGGGGTCTGGGACCTCGGTCCATTCCATCTGTAAGCCTTCTTGGGAGGCTTGCATGGCCTGTTGGCAAAAGGTGGATTTGCCACTGCCAGAAGAACCTACGACGGCTATTTTAATTGGTTTTCTTTCTTGCATGATGGTGCAAAGATAGCAATTATTCTTATTATATTATATCACTATTTATAGTGATTTTTTTTAGTGACCAGTGACCAGTGATTTTTTTTAGTGACCTGTGACCTGTGACCAGTGATACGAGCGCTTTTTTCTTGTGACCTGTGATTTTTTTTAGTGACCTGTGATTTTTTTAAGTGACCTGTGACCTGTGACCAGTGATACGAGCGCTTTTTTTTTGTGACCTGTGATTTTTTATAGTGACCTGTGACCAGTGACCTGTGATACGAGAGCTTTTTTTCTTGTGACCTGTGATTTTTTTTAGTGACCTGTGATTTTTTTTTAGTGACCTGTGACCTGTGATACGAGCGCTATCGTGTCACTGGTCACAGTTCACTGGTCACTATATTCCTATTCACTAATCACTGTTCACTTTTAACACCTCACCCTCACTGCTCGGAGCAATATGACAAAAAAAGTTTGTCATTGAAGTTTTTTTCGTATTTTTGCATTTCAAAACAAGTACTAAGAACTAGAGAGTCGTATGCTGCCACAAGCAGACGTTCGTTTCACAGGCATAGTTCTTAAACTATAAAAAAGAACAACATACCAACAATCAAACGCTAATAATATAAAAACTCATATATAATGAAAGACGTCAAATCGTACATCGAAGCCAACAAAGACCGCTTCCTAGAAGAACTTTTCGAACTCATCCGCATCCCCTCCATCAGCGCCGAGAGCGAGCACAAACCCGACATGTTGCGCTGTGCCGAGAAATGGAAAGAATTCCTGCTTAAGGCGGGCTGTGACAAGGCGGAAGTGATGCCCACCGAGGGCAACCCCGTAGTTTATGGTGAGAAAATTATCGACCCGGCCAAGCCCACCGTGTGTGTGTATGGCCACTACGACGTGATGCCTGTCGCCCCCCTCGAGTTGTGGCGCACCTCCCCGTTTGAGCCGGTGGTTGAAGGGGGCAAGATCTGGGCTCGTGGAGCCGACGACGACAAGGGGCAGAGCTTTATGCAGGCTAAGGCGTTTGAATTTATGGTGAAGACCGGCCAGCTGCCCTGCAATGTGAAGTTTATGCTCGAAGGCGAAGAGGAGATTGGTTCGCCCAGCCTCTACGGCTTCTGCGAACAGCATAAGGACCTGCTGAAGAGCGACGTCATCTTGGTGTGCGACACCAGTATGATAGCCCCCGATGTGCCCAGCATCACGAGCGGCCTGCGCGGCCTCTGCTACTGGGAAGTGGAGGTGACGGGTGCCAACCACGACCTGCATAGCGGCATTTATGGCGGTGCCGTCGCCAACCCCATCAATATCCTCTGCAAAATGATTGCCGGACTGCACGACGAGGACGGACACATCACCATCCCCGGCTTCTACGACGACGTGCTGGTGATCAGCGACGAGGAGCGCGCCCTCATGGCACAGGCCCCCTTCGACGAGGAGGCTTATAAGAAAGATTTGGACATCAAGGCAGTGCATGGTGAGAAAGGCTATACCACCAAGGAGCGCACCGGCATTCGTCCCTGCCTGGATGTGTGCGGCATTTGGGGCGGTCACACGGGCGAAGGCTCTAAGACCGTGCTTCCCAGCAAAGCCTATGCCAAGATTAGCACCCGTTTGGTGGCCAATCAGGACTTCCACAAGATAAGCGACCTCTTCCAACAGTATTTTGAAGGTATTGCCCCCGACTGTGTGCGCGTCAAGGTGACTCCCTGCCACGGAGGTGCCGCATACGTCAGCCCCTTGGAGATGAAAGCCTACCAAGCAGCCGAGAAGGCTATGGAGACCACTTACGGCAAGCGCCCCATCCCCACCCGCAGCGGTGGCAGCATTCCTATCGTGGCCGGCTTTGAGAGCATCCTGGGTACCAAAAGCATCCTGATGGGCTTCGGGCTGGGCAGCGACGACATACACGCCCCCAACGAGAACTACCCACTCGAGCAGTTCTTCAAAGGCATCGAGACTATCCCCTACTTCTATGAATATTTTGCGCAGTAAATCACCGCAGGTAATAAATAATAACAGTTAAAAAAGTTCGCTGCGCTTAAAAGATTAAAAGTAAAAAGGGTGCGCTTACCTTTAAAACTTTAAAACCTTTTAAACCTTTAAAACATAAGAAAACAACAAATGAAAAAGATTTTCCTCATCGCACTGCTAGGCATGGCACTAGTGCCCGCCATGGCTCAAAACCAGCATCACCAGCACGGCCAACATGGCCAGTGCAATCATAGTTGTGGCAACTGTCCTCACCATCAGCAGGCACAAAAACAGCAACCCAAGACCATCAACGGCATTGCTGCCGAGATAGTCAATGCCTTCCCCACCTGCAAAGGTGTTAAAAATGAAGACAAATGGATTGTGGTCTACGATGCCAAGAAGAATGTGCTGGGGTATGCTGTCTATTCCAAGCCCGCCAGCAATGGCATCAAGGGCTACAACGGCGAGACCCCTCTTATGATAGCCCTATCGCCCAAGAAGAAAGTGATGTCCGTGAGCCTGCTCGACAATCGGGAGACCCCCAGCTACTTGAACCGTGTGGTCAACGCCGGCCTTCTCAAGAGTTGGGACGGCATGAAGGTGAAAAAGGCTGCGAAAAAGAAAGTGGACACCGTCAGCGGTGCCACCTACTCGTCGCGTAGCATCATTCAAACCCTCCAGGCTGCCCTGAGTAATCTCTAGAAGATGGAATACTCATTATTCACCAACATGAACCGCTGCACCCCTGAAGAGGTGCAGCGGTTGCTTTTGCTAGTGCCTGACAAACAAAAAGAAGAGGCGCTGAAGTTCAAGCATACCTTCGGGCAGTTCGCCACATTGGAAAGTTTTCTCTTGCTGCGTCAGTTATTGGTTGAAAACTATCAGATAGACCTCAACGACCCCTTGGATTTTGTGGTCGGAGAACACGGAAAGCCCTCCCTGAGAAACCACCCACACATACACTTTAATATCAGCCATTGCCCCAACGCTATCGCGGTAGCAGTCGACGATGCACCTATCGGCGTAGACGTGGAACGTTATGTCAATCCCTCCCCATCGCTGCTCAACTACTGCATGAACGAGCAAGAGTGCCAGCAAGTGCAAGAATCAGAATATCCCGAGCGCGACTTTGCCGCCCTGTGGACTCAGAAAGAGGCACTTTTTAAACAACGAGGCACAGGTATCACACACGAACTGCGCATGGTGCTTGCCCATCCGCATTCCGATGTGAAACTGTCCACTGAGACCTTTGACAAACAGCAGTTTGCCTTCACGCTAGCCACTGCTGTAAGGTAACTAAAGTTTGACA
>CAMYZD010000086.1 GCA_947303735.1 uncultured Bacteroidales bacterium
ATTATTTCTTGTTCTTGACAAGGATGTCCATGAAGGAGATGGAACCATCTTCCATCTGGGCGACGAGACTCTCGATTTTGGTGAGGATGTAGTTGTAGAAAATCTGAAGGATAATAGCGGCAATAAGACCGAAGATGGTGGTCAACAGAGCAACCTTCATACCGCCAGCCACAACAGTGGGGCTGATATCACCGGCGACTTCGATATCATCGAAAGCCTGAACCATACCGACAACGGTACCGAGGAATCCGAATGAAGGAGCCAGAGCGATAAACAGGGCAATCCAGGTCATGTTGTTCTCAAGGCGGGCCATCTGAACACCACCATAAGAGGTGACAGCTTTCTCGACATTGTCAAGGCCTTCGTCGATACGGTCAAGACCCTGGTAGAAGATGGAAGCCACGGGGCCACGGGTGTCGCGGCAGAGCTCTTTGGCACCGTTGTAGTCGCCCTTCTGGACGTGCTCTTCAATGCCTTCGAGGAGTTTCTGCACGTTGGTGGTAGCCATGTTGAGGTAGAGGATACGCTCGATGACGAGAGCCATACCGAGGATGAGGCAGAGGAGCACAGGGGTCATCCAGCCAGCACCACCCTGAATGTATTTCTCTTTCAGGACCTGGTGGAAGGATTTGGACTCTTCGGCAGGAGCGGTGACCTGCTCGGGCTCTTCGGCGACGGGAGCTTCAGCTACAGTGCTGTCAGCGGTCTGCTCGTCGACTTGTTCAGTTGCGGGCTGTGCGGCCTCGGCGGGCTGCTGTGCCATGACACCATTGAAATTGGCGAATGTCAATAATCCAACGATTGACATCAAAGCAATTACTTTTTTCATGATTTAGTTTAATGTATTAATTATTAATTAGTTAATTTGAATACTTGATAGATGAATGTTTCTGCAAATATACACTTATTTTCTGATTTATTGAAAAATTCTCGTTTTTTTTTATTTTTTGCGTCCAAGGAGGGTCTCCATCAGCTGCTGTAAGGGGGCTTTTTGAATCTCTTCGACCTGTACGGCGTCGAGCTGTTCCTTGGCAAGTGCAAACTGCTGACGGATAGCCTCTTCGACATGGGGCTGGATACCTAGTTCTTTGTAAATTTGTAGTACGCGCACCACGCGGGCGTCCTCGTCGCCGTTGACATCGGCAAAGAGTGCTTGCAACTCTTTCTGCTGTGAGGAGTTGGCGAGGTGTAAGGCGCAGTGTAAGAGGTAGGTTTTCTTCCGGTCTCGGATGTCCTGTCCGGTTTGTTTGCCAAAGGTGGCGGTGTCGCCATAGGCGTCGAGCAGGTCGTCCTGCAGTTGGAAGGCGAGTCCTAGGTGGATACCAAACTGGTAGAGGTGTTCTGTGTCTTCTTCGGGTGCATGGGCGTAGAGCGCCCCGATTTTGAGGGCGGCGGCCAGCAGGACGGCGGTCTTAAGGCGGATCATCTGCATATACTCGTCGAGCGTAGTGTCGTTGCGCTGCTCAAAGTCCATGTCGTATTGCTGACCCTCACAGACCTCGATTGCAGTTTGGTTGAAGCATTTGAGTATGTCGTGCAGACGTTCGTGTGGCTGCTTGAGGAAATATTGCCATGCTAGGGCAAACATGGTGTCGCCCGAGAGAATGGCGGTGTTGTCACCCCATTTGCGATAGACCGTAGGTTGCCCGCGGCGCAAAGGCGAACGGTCCATGAGGTCGTCGTGTAGCAGGGTGAAGTTGTGGAACATCTCGATGCCTATGGCGGCATGGCGCACAGCCTCGTCGGTGTCACCAAACATGCGGTTGGCGGCTAGGAGCATTAGGGGGCGGATGCGTTTTCCTCCGAGCCGCAGGGTATAGTCTATCGGCTCGTAGAGCGGCCTTGGCTCGTGGAGAAACTGCTCTGTTGTGAAGATTTGGTTGACTGTGTTGAGGAGTGTTTGCATGGCAATAATGAATTTGGTGAATAGTGAATAGTGATTGGTGAATAGTGAATAGTGATTGGTGAATAGTGAATAGTGATTGGTGAATAGTGATTAGACAAATGTATTCGTTAATTAATGACCAATGACTAGTTATCAGTGATACGATAACGCTCGTTTCACTAGTCACAGTTTACTGGTCACAAAAAAACATTCACACATAATTATTAATTTCATTACAATTTTTAGTTTTCACTAGAAGGGATAGTTGATTCCAAAATGGGTACTTATCTTGTCCCAACCCCAATGCGAGGGGAGCCAACGGTCTCCTGGCAGATAGCCAGGGTCGTAAAGGGGTAGGGCAATGTCGATGCGGAGGGTGACGATGGAGATATTGGCGCGGATGCCGATGCCCGCATCTAGGGCTATGCCTTGGGCGATGTCGGAGAGGGAGAATGTGTTTATACTGCCAATGCCCCATTCGTAGTTCATCCATACGTTGCCAATGTCGGCAAACAAAGCGCCTTCGAAGATGCCCAGCAGGGGGAATCTCTGCTCAATATTGGCAATAAGCTGTATGTCGCCATTGCCCATGGCGAACTCTGATTCGCTTGTGAGGTACTGGCCGTAGCCCAAATGGCGCAATGCCCAGCCTCGCATGGTGGTGGGGCCGCCGCCTACAAACATCTTTTCGTAGGGGATGGAGTGGCTGTGCCCATAGGGGATGCCAAAGCCTATCAGGGTGCGTAGCACCAGGGTGTTCTTTTTGCCCCAATATATGTAGCGTTTGAATTCGCTGTCGAAGCGGAAGTATTGGTAGTATTGCACATCGTTGTCGCTGATGATGTGCGAGGGGCCGTAGATGAGGCGGTCGACTGCCGTAAGGAGGTTGCCAGCGGTCTCAATCGAGAAACGGAGATAGTTGAAGTTGTTGCGGGTTCCGATGAGCTGGTTGGAATAGGTGTATTCGTAGTGTGTGTTGAGCAGCACGTAGTCGATGGACTGATAGATAAACTGTATGTCGGAGGTGAGGCTGGTGAGGTAGTCGTAGTATTCTCTCCCGGAGATTAGGTGCGAGTAGGATAGGTTGAATGGCAACAGCTTGTGTTTCACGTTACGATTGTGGTCCCAAGTGTAACCGAACGACCCTCCGTAACGGAGTCTTTCTAAGGTGATATCTAGGTCGCTGCCTTGGTAGTTGGGCAGGGTGAGGTTGCGATAGAGGTAGTTGGCGTTGAGTTCCACCAGTGTATGGGGTTTGCTGTTCTGCCAGATGATGTTCTGGCCGAAAGGCATGAGGAAGTCGGGCAGGTCAAGGGAGGTGTTGAGCCCAAGTTCAAAGGTGGAGAAGGTGTTGTGGAAGTCGCGCTGGGCGGAGACGAACGCATTTTTAGGTAGGTCGAAAAGCAGGTTGCCTTCAATGTTGAGCATCTCAGCGCCACCGAAAAGATTGTTATTCTGATAGCCTAGAGTGGTGCCTAGTCCCAGGTTGCCGCTGGTGAAGAAGTTGCTCTCCTTGTTTGAGAAGTTGGAGGCGTTGGTCAATTCGAACGACAGGCTGAGCCGTTGTCGGGTGCTGTTGAGCAGGCGTATACGGGCATCTAGCAGGCGGTTGCTATCGGTGCTGTTGGGCGATTCCTCGAAATTGATATCCACATATTTGAAGTTGTGAAGCCCAAGCAGGTGGTTGGATGTGGTGGCCACATGGCGAGGTCGATAGGTCATGCCGTTGAACAAGAACATCGAACGGCTAATAATCTTGGGCGATGGGGATATCTTGTCGCCATAGATAAAGTAGTAGTTATTGGTTCCACGACGGGTGGTATAGGGGTAGATGAGCGTGTCGAAATGTTGGCGAGTGGGGTCTTGGGTCGTAGAAACGTTGGGATATATATAAATATTGTCAATATGGTATTTCTGGAGAGGGTGAG
This sequence comes from uncultured Bacteroidales bacterium, assembly GCA_947303735.1. GTDB lineage: Bacteria > Bacteroidota > Bacteroidia > Bacteroidales > P3 > Colimorpha. Next base: position 3,814 of record CAMYZD010000086.1, read on the forward strand.
ATTTGGTCGAATCGTTAACCTGACTTTGAGGCACGCGCACCACGACGGTAATGCTCAGCGCCCGGCTGTCGTAGGTAGTGTCTACTAGGAAGCGAACCACCTCGTTGCTGGCATAGTAGTAGCCTTCGTTTTTCAGATTGGTGGCAATGCGGGCCTGCTCTTTGGTCATCTTTTGTTGGTCGTAGTAGTCGCCTACCTTCAGGAATGATTCTCCTTTCCAGCTTTGCAACAGTTCGTTGATATCCTGCTGCCTGCAGCGGAATTCAAGGTCGTCGATGATGCGCCTTTGGGTGGCAAGGACATGGTAGGTGGACACAACCGACGACTTGTCGCGGTGGGTAGTGTCGGTGGTCACTGTCGAGTTGAAGCACCCTTTGGTCTTAAGCAGGGTGGTCAGCTGTGCGGCAGTGCGGATGGCCAGTCCTCGGTCGTACACGACAGGCGGCTCGCCGTTGGAGCGCAGCAGATTGTTCCACCAATTGTCCTTCTCGGGGTTAGAGAGGCAGTAGAGCCTCAATAGAAAGGGTGTCCACAATATTTTCTTATTGGGGGTCTGGAGTATGTATTGGCGGGCATCAGCCAATGCCTCCGATACCTCGGGCGTCACCGCGCTGCTGTCGGACATGGACACCTCGATACGGTTCTCATACAGCCTCATCTGTCCAGGTTGGAGGTATTTGTCCACGCTGCAGCCTGTCATGCTCAGCACGGCGCAAACGAGTGTTAGTATATGTGGTCCTCTTTTCAAGGTTAGAAGCTGTTTAAATTAAAAATTAAAAATTAAAAATTAAAATTTGGCTCAGCTTTCATTTGTCTAATCACTAATCACTAATCACCAATCACTAATCACCAATCACTAATCACCAATCACTAATCACCAATCACTAATCACCAATCCTCTTTAGTATTTGGGTAAGTCCTTTTCTGTAACGGCAAGTATCTGTTCTGTAGCTCCCAAGTGGTTGTTCATATAGGTGATGCAACGCTCGGAGGCTTTTGAATAGGCTTCAGTGTTGTCGAATAGGTTGTCAAGATATGTCTCTAGTTGGGGATAGGTGTCGAAGCTGCTTCCTCCTTGTTGGGCGATTATGTCAACGGCTTCTTTGAATTTATGGTAGTTGGGACCGAACACGACTGGTTTGCCGAAGGTGACAGCCTCCAGAATGTTGTGAATGCCAACTCCGAAACCGCCACCGATATAGGCCACGTCGGCATAACGGTAGAGCGACGACAGCATGCCCATATTGTTGATTAGCAGCACCCTTGCCTGGGTGTCGGCTTCGTTCATGCGAGTATAGCGCACACATGGAATCCCTTTCAGCAGATCCTTCTCAATCCAGTCGAGGTGATGGTCGCTTATCACATGAGGGGCGATGATGAGGCTTAGATGTTCTCCGCGATGCTGCAGATAGTGCAGCAAGTGAGTCTCGTCAGGTTCCCAACTGCTACCTGCCAGCAGCACGGCATTGTCGGGGTGCCAGGAGAGGAATTGTTCCACCTTATCGTTTTGTTGCGCCTCTAGGGCTATGGTGTGCACTCGGTCAAAACGGGTGTCGCCTGCAATGGATACATGCTCGAGACCGTGCGATTGCAGTAGTTCCAAGGATTCTTCGTTTTGCACAAAGATGTGGGTGAAGCAGTTTCCCAGCTGTTGCAGAAACCATTTGCCGTACCATTTGAAGAAGTACTGATTCGGTCGGAAGATGGAGGAGAAGATGTAAGTGGGCACATTCCTACTGCGCAATTGCTCCAAATAGTTGAACCAGAAATCGTATTTCGCAAAAAATGCCACCGATGGACGCAGCAGGTTCACAAAGCGTATGGCGTTACTGCGGGTGTCCATGGGCAGATAGCAAACGAAGTCGGCATTGGGGTAGTTCTTCCTCACCTCGAAACCCGAGGGGGAAAAGAAGGTGACGCAAATCCTATATTCGGGATGCCGTTTGCGAAACTCCTCCAGCACAGGTCGAGCTTGTTCGAACTCGCCTAGCGATGAGGCATGGAACCATGCCGTCTTGCCCTTACCTACAGGAGCAACCGCCAGCCGCCCGAATGTACGCTTCCATCCCGTCAGCATCTGTCGAGCCTTGGGGTTGAACAGCGATGCGAGCCGTACGCCTATAGCATAACACTTGATACCAAAAGAATATATGTAGCGCATGTGTTGGATTGATACGATGATGTGTGTTTATCAGTTGATGTGTATGGCAACCGCCATATTTTAATAGTAATAATACTCGTGCGATGCTTTACCCTTCAAGGGGAACATCCAACAGAGCTTTATAGAATATATGAGGTCGAAATATCGGTTGTTGTCTTTGCCATGAATGCCTAGGTAGTCGTCGATCACATAGTCGCGTGTCGACCAGCTCCAGCTTTGCGATATATCGAACGAAACATACAGGTTCAGCAGGTTAGAATTGTTGCTCATAAACCAATATCCCAACGACTCGGTCAAGATGAACCCATGGCGTTGGTGGTCGTAGAGTAGGCCGTAGTCGCCATCCACCTGTGGGGCGCGATCGTAGTTGGGCATGAAGATGGTCTGCTGGCGTACGTAGCCTGCGCTCATGCGTGCCAGTATTCCTGAGTTGGGGTTCTTCTTAGGGGCAAGCCGTATCACCTTGCCTAGTCCGCCCTGAAAGCTGAATCCGCGGTTGTAGCAGGTCACGCTTGCGTCGGTGCCACCGGTGCCGATGACGATGCTGTCGTGCGTATACACACTGCCCATGCGCTCCTTGCGGTAGAGCAGGTTGTTGTTTCCAAACCACAAGTCCCCGTCCAGCGTCACCAGCCATCCGTTCTTATACTTATATATAGCGTTCAACCCATAGTTCATGTAGGGTGGGGCATACAGGCTCGCCATCGTCGCACGGTCGCTAGTGCTACCATCGGGAGCTGTACCAAACGAAAAACGCGTCGAGGGTATCTTCATACCCACGTTAAAGCCTACGATATGGCATTCCAATGTGTCGGTCTTGTGGTCGCCTTGGGCGGTAGCAGACGGGTTTGCCCCTACAGTCAGCAGTAGGGCAACTAGCACACGGCAAAATATTTTTTCTCTGATATTCATCAATATGATATTATTTTTGTATTTTTGCACACTCAAAAGTCAGCCTATTTTCAGACTGCAAAAATACGCAAATTATTTGATAACAACGGAATTTTAATACTTAATTTTTGAATTCACTATGGCAAAAGATTTTGTAAAACGCTCTGAGAACTATTCTGAGTGGTACAATGAGCTGGTTGTTCGTGCTGATTTGGCCGAGAACTCCGCCGTCAGGGGTTGTATGGTCATCAAGCCTTATGGCTATGCCATTTGGGAGAAGATGCAGCGTGCCCTCGATGACATGTTCAAGGCCACAGGCCATCAGAACGCCTACTTCCCCCTATTCATACCCAAGTCTTTCCTCAGTCGCGAGGCTGAGCATGTCGAAGGCTTCGCCAAAGAGTGTGCTGTGGTCACCCACCACCGCTTGATGAACAACCCCGACGGTTCGGGTGTCGTGGTCGATCCATCCGCCCGCCTCGAAGAGGAACTCATCGTTCGCCCCACTTCCGAAACTATCATTTGGAGTACCTATAAGAATTGGATCAAGTCCTATCGCGACCTTCCTATCCTCTGCAACCAGTGGGCTAATGTCGTCCGCTGGGAGATGCGTACCCGTATGTTCTTACGCACTGCTGAATTCCTTTGGCAGGAAGGACATACCGCCCATGCCACCCGCGAAGAGGCTGAAGAGGAGGCTCGTCGTATGCTCGACGTATATGCCGACTTTGCCGAGAATTGGATGGCAGTACCCGTGGTTAAAGGTGTGAAATCACCCAACGAGCGTTTTGCAGGTGCCCTCGACACCTATTGTATCGAAGCCATGATGCAGGACGGCAAGGCGCTACAGGCCGGCACCTCTCACTTCCTCGGACAGAACTTTGCCAAGGCATTTGAGGTGCAATTCCTCAACAAGGAAAATAAGCTCGACTACGTATGGGCTACTTCATGGGGCGTGTCTACCCGTCTTATGGGCGCTCTCATTATGACCCACAGCGACGACAACGGCCTCGTGCTTCCTCCCAAGCTGGCCCCCATTCAGGTGGCTATCGTCCCCATCTGCAAGACCAATGAGCAGATGGCCGAACTCGACGCCCATATTGCTCCTCTTATCGACTCGCTCAAGGCGAAAGGTCTTTCTGTGAAGTACGACAACCGCACCGAATACAAGCCCGGTTGGAAATTCACCGAATACGAGTTTAAGGGTGTGCCTGTGCGTCTCGCTATCGGCCCTCGCGACCTCGAGAACGGCACCTGCGAGGTGTGCCGTCGCGACACATTGGAAAAAATCACCATGCCCATCGAAGGCATTGCCGACCACGTTCTCCAGCTTATGGACGAAATTCAGCACAACCTGCTTGAGCGTAGTCGCCAATATCGTGAGGCAAACACTCGCCCTGTCGACACTTGGGAGCAGTTTCAAGAAGAAATTGAGAAAGGTGGATTCCTCCTCTGCCATTGGGATGGTACCCCTGAAACCGAAGAGAAAATCAAGGAACTCACCAAAGCCACTATCCGCTGCATCCCCTACGACAGCCCCGAAGAGGAAGGCAAGTGCGTCTTCAGCGGCAAGCCCAGCCACCGCCGCGTAATCTTCGCCAGAGCATATTAACGGTACATTGCGAGAAACGTTTATTACCAACATAACTGCTCTACGCCCGCAAAGAATCTTTTTGCGGGTGTTTTTTTTAATAAGAGCACAATAAAAAAGTAACTGTTTCGTTACTAATGTATGGAAAGAAAACTTATATTCTCCTCAGAATACATTGAGTTTGAGAAACAATCAAGTTCTCGAACACAGGAGAAATTGAGATATGCGGCCACCTTGATAGAATCATTGCCTATATTATCCACTCGTTTCATCAAAAAATTAGTCAATACTGATTTCTATGAGCTTCGCGTGTCGGTGGATAATGAAGTGAGGGTGATACTTTTCTCAGCAGACGATGAGAATATCAACAATGCCAAAACAATCATCTTTCTCAATGGATTTATAAAGAAGAGCACTAAGGATTATAAAAAAGAAATAAATAAGGCAACCCAAATAATAAGGAGACTATTATGAATACCGAAAGACTGACATCAGAGGAACTACAAAGTATCAGGCAAATAGATTTTTCAAACAAAGTAGGCTTTGTATATGCCGAATCTATACTGTCAAAAAGCATTGGAGAAAAAGGTAGCGAAACACGCTCTGCATTTGATGCTAAAGCCAAAGCCTGGTACTATGGTGAGATTTTGCGCAACCGTCGTAAAGAGTTACAACTGACACAAAAGGAACTCGCCGAACGGGTTGGCAAAGAGCGTACTTACATAAACCGCATAGAGAAAGGGGAAACCGATATGCAGCTCTCCTCATTTATTCAGATAGCTGAAGCACTTGGTATAAGCCTACGCTTAGATGTTAGTATAGCATAGCCACTCTTTTTTGTCCAAATATACGAGTAATAAGAAACAGATAACGTTTAATATGACTATTAAGGCAGCAGGCGATTGATTATTCCACCTATATTTATTTATTTATGTTCACTGGTAATTGGACAAGAAATCAACAGCCATTTGGATGCCTCTGGACGTTTCTGCGTCATATTGACCTATCACTTTGGTTAGCTCTGTATCAATGATAAAAACTGCATCATTCATGATTGTCTGCCCGGCATTGTTCTTTGCCCTATATCTGTGAGTTGCCTTGTAGCCGATAAAGTAATTGCCTTCTTCCATAATCTCCCTCAGTTCATTGCTAATGGTTTCTACATTGTTTTGTATCATGGTTTGTTGCGACATGATTTTGTCGTACGCTGCCTTCGCCTCTTCAAATTCATTTCTTTCAAAGGAACTATAGTAGCCATAACTATTTCCCCAAATAGACATAGAGGATTTGGCTCTATTAGCTTGATGTTCCAGATTATTCATTTCTTTACCTAATTCTGATAACAGTTGCATATCATTCAAAAATAAGGGTTGTCTAAAGGTGAAAAAGCGCTGTCAACAATTGTTTCTACAGGGTCATAAGAATCAGGTATGTAGAGTGATTTCTTTACCTCTTCGTTAACCATTTTTTCAATCTTCTTTTCTGTGCTTGCTTCGCATCCCACGAGGATAAATGATGTCAAGGCTAATAGTAATAAATTGTGTTTCATATTGTAAATATATTTGTTATAAATCTTCACCGTTGGCTCTATTATACTCATTGTCATAAAACATATAGACATAGTAACTTCCATATCTTTCTTCTATCATAAACCATACTGATTTTTTTGCAATGACATCTGCAAAATATCCTGTGGTTAATTTAACCATCAGATCCAATTTGGTTCAGCTGCAAACTCCTGTGTTTAGGCGTAGATTTTTGACAGGCGGAAGA
>CAMYZD010000087.1 GCA_947303735.1 uncultured Bacteroidales bacterium
TTTATTAACGCGCCACCTCGAGTTTTATTGTGTCGCTCCCGAAAGGCAGAAAGTTTTGTATATTCTGTGCAATAAATAGAGAAAAGCGTCGTTAATATAGATTAAAAAAATCGCTCTAGTACAAAGTATGACTGATTCTTGCTCGTATTTCTCAATGTGGCGTGTCTTCGACACGCTGAGTAGTAGGGGTTTCGCTATCCCCACACTGCGCTCCCGTTGGTCGCTTAGTATGGGGTTATTGAGATTCAGCCTCTTCGAGGCTGCTAAAAAATCAGTCTTTTATCAAACTAGAGCCAAAATAATAACTACACAATGAAGAAACGTCTTTCATTACTTGCAGCGGCTCTGCTGCTTTCGCTCACTCTCTTTGCCCAGGCCGACAAGGCTAAGTTCTATATCGAAGGGCAACTTGCCACGCCAACCAAGACGGGTCAGCCGTGGAAATTATATAATATCCGCAGCCAAGGTATTACGTTTACCGACAAGGATACCATCTATGGGCATGATACCGACAAGGGTGTGCAGCTGGTATTTGACCATGCCGCCACGACCCATCCCCAGGAATTTAACTGCGGGCTGAAGTTCTATCGCTGGCAGAACAACAGCGGCCGCTGGCAGATAGACAGCGAGGTGGAGAACGCCGAGGCCGCCTACACCCAGCAGAAGGTGATGAGCATCATGTTGGTGCTTGACTGCAGCTCCTCGATAGGCGATGCTGACTTTGTGAAACTGAAGAAGGCTGCCAAGCAGTTTATTGACGTGATTGTGGACAAGTCGAGCGATGGCAACGTGCATCTGGGCATTGTGGGCTTCAACTCGATGAAGAATACGCGCACCTTCGACATCCGCCCCCTGACCAAGGAAAGCCGCAAGGATATGTTCCAATTCATTGACACACTGCAACTGAACAACCGCACTGCTTTCTACTATGCCATCAATCACGGATTGGACAATATCAAACACTATGTAAGTAAGTTGAGAATAGACAAGGACAAGAAGTATGACGGCAACTTTGTGATTGCCTTTACCGATGGTTACGACAATGACTCGTTCGACCCCAAGATTGGTAAGGCAGCCGAGGGAACGGAACATCGCTATTTCCAGCATGTGAACCAGCGCATACTGAAAGAGAAGATAGGCGGAGCCCCGATTGAGAGCTACGTGCTGGCAATACGTGGCAACGATGTGGACCGCAACAATACGGACTTTGAGCGTGTGCTCAGTGCCTTGTCGCACAACGCAAACGAGAATAAGTTCTATTCGCTGACCAACTTCGACAAGCTGCAAGCGGCTTTTGAGGAGATAGGCACGAACCTCATCAATAAGTGGCAGAGCATATATTGCTATATACCCCGCGGCTACGACGGACGTGTGCGGTGGACGATAGAGTGTGGCGACGTGGCACGCAAGTTCTTCATGGGTGTGAGCGGCAATCTGGGTTGGCTGAAATACCAGCAGGAGACTAGGCGCGACGGTGGGGTTATCCTGGGTGCCGGCTTGGACATGACCTTCCCGATCACCAACCTTATCTCAGTGGGTGGCTATGTGGAGTTGAACGTCGTCTCCAACGGTGTGGGCTTCGGCTTCACCCCAGAGGTGGCCTTCACCTTCCCCAACAACAGTGCCATCATGTTGGGAATGGGTTATCGTGGCACTGACCGCTTCCAGAGCAACGGCTTCCTGCTGCGAGCCGCCTATAAGCATACGGGTCCGTGGTATTTCATTGGTTCGTACTCTGTTGGGTACGGCAACACGGTGATGTTTGGTGTTGGGTACACGGTGTTCGGAAGAAAAATAGATTAGTGTTATGGGCAAACTTCCCTTTTTCAAAAGGACACCTGTAAGGATTGCACTCCTGACATTGTCGTTTATCATTATCGGCGTCGTGGGGCTTATTCCCCTTGTGATAGTGCTGTTTATGGCTCAGACGCTGTTTATCCGCATTTTGATAGCCGCTTCGGGCATCATCTGGGCCATAATGACTATATTCTTTATTTCATTCAAGTCAGACTATTCGACGATGTGGAAGAGGTGGAGGCATGAGCGTAGGCACACCCGGATGAAACATGGTTTTGAGAAATACCCTGAATATATGGCTTTGCGTCAGAAGTACCCCTTGTCGATAAGGCGTTTTGAGCAGCACAACCGCCATAGGAGCCATCCGCTCTCGGAGAAAGAGATGGTGAAAAAGGCTATGGAGGTGAGTGAGGAAGAGTGGGCAGCGCGTGAGGAATTTCGCAATGAGTCACAAGGAGAGAAGGGCGTACAGAAGGAGGTTCATTCACACATTTGATAATAACAAGGTCAGGACAATGGTAACGTTGTCCTGACGGCAGATGGGGCAAATGGATTGCCCCGAGAATAGGGTGAGTGCCCTATCCTTTGATAAATATATGTTTGATAGTGAATATGACGCGCTCGGCAGCGGAGGAAGGGAGGTAGCGGTAGAGCCAGCGGCGTTCCTGATTGCGTTTCCAACGAAGGCGGAAGCGCTGGACAGGGTTGAGCCCTGAAGGGACGGGCTCGAAATACTTCTTGTCGAGAATCAGCTCGCGCATACGGTCGACATCTTCTTGTCGGACGGTTGCAGAGATGTATTGGCTCAGGTCGGCACCGATAAACTCACCTGCCAAAAGGGTGAGGATGTCGAATGCGGGCAGCATGCCGATGCGTCGCATGACGCGGTGGCAGTCGGCAGGCGAGAGAGCCTGGCTGTTGGCCTTGAGGAACATGCCCCAGTCAATAATGTTGCGTAGGGGTAGCTTGTATTTGGCTGTAAGGTGGCTGACGGTGTGCATGAGGAGGTACGCCATGTTGCCCATAGGACTGAGGTAGCCTTCGGGCGAGACGTCTTTAAGCGAAGAGTGGATATAGCGCTCGGCGCGGTATTGGCTGAGGTAGTTGAGGTCGAGAAAGCGGTAGTGGTTTTCGACCGGCACGCCATCGACCGACACTTCGGCATGCTTTCCGTCCAGTTCGGCATCGGGACAGCCGAGAAGGATGTTGCCCTGCCGATAGTTCTGTTTGGAGAGGGGGAGGAAGAATATGTCGATGTCGCCACATGCGCGAGAACTGGGGATAGGGTAGTAACGGGAGAGGCTCATGCCCTTGATGAGGCCCAATCGGAGTCCCTGGGCATCGGCTTTCTGTCGGATAGACTGGAGCACTTCGGCCTGGTGGTTGTAGTGATAGCGGGTGCGGTCGGCTGAGAGGGACCAGCTCAGGGCTATGTCACCTTGGGGTTGCTGCTCGTCGGGGAGATGCTCAATGGCATCGTTTATCATCGTGACGACCCCATGCTTGCGGGCAAGGCGGAATAACTTCTCCCAGTCTTCGGTCGACTGAGGGAGAGAGTCGGGGGTGGTGCCATTAAGCGAACTGCGCAGAAGCGAGAGCATCTGCTGTGTGGAAGTGTCCATGTGGGGAAGGAATTAGAAGAAGGTTACTTTCCAATCTCTGCCCACCTTGACGCAGGGGACGTTGAGTTCGTTCTCGTTGCTGTCGGGCACTATATTGTTGGCAGTGACCAAACGGAGGTAGACGGTGGCGGTGGAGTCGCCCTCGTCAATGTTGGTGCCCAGGATTTCATATTCGTAGATAATCATGTCCATGTTCTCCAAGAGGGTGACGAGTTGGGTTCTCTCAGGCTCCTCTACGTTGGTGTAGGTGAGTGCTTTGGCGAAGTCTTTGTTTTGTGTGGCCTTGTAGAATTTGTCAACCACTTGGTCGGGGGTCATTCTTGAGCAACCCGCCATGACGATGGCAAATAGAGAGGCAAAAAGGATGATAGTTTTCTTCATATAGATTGTCATTGAGTTATTCTGAATCAATTTGCAAAAATACAAAAAAATATCCTATTATTGCAATTTTTTTTCAATATGTCGGTTATTATTGCTATCTTTGCAAACTTTTTGAACTATGACAGAGCTATTATTAGGCATCGCTTGTGGTCTTGCATTGTCGCTGTTTTTCAGCTTCGGACCTGCGTTCTTCTCGCAGTTGCGGACCAGTATTGAGTACGGCTATAGGCGGTCGTACCCATTTGCCTTTGGCGTAAGTGCAGGCGATGTGTTGTGTGTGGGATTGATGCTTACTCTGCTTCAGAATGTGAACCTTTTTGAGGTAATGCACAATGTGTGGGTAGCATCTATCGCGTGTGTGGTATTGATAGTGATGGGCATCCATTATTTCAGGAGAGAGGTGGCAACCCTCGAGGACTGTAAAGGGTCGCGCATCAAGTTCAAAAGCAAAGATGGTGTGCCCCGTAGGCGTACGATATTCTTCCAAGGCTTTATTATCAACTTTGTCAATCCTTTTATTTGGATATATTGGGTGTCGGTGATTGCCTTGACCGGAGAATTGGACATGTCAGCCATGGATAGGCTCATCTTTTTTGCCGGTTTGCTTGGCACCACGTTGGGGATGGACTTGCTGAAGTGTAAGTTGGCCTCACTGCTTCAACAGTATATTACTGCCACAATGCTGAATATTAGCAATAAGGTGTGCGCCATTATCATGTTTGCCTTTGCTGTCTATATGTTGGTTTCGATGATACAATATCAGGTCAACCCCGAAGTGCGTGTAAGGGAGCAAGAACAGCCCAACAATAAGACCGAGATGATAAAGAAGATACACAATCTTCAAAAGATAGACAGCCTGAGCGAACTGACCCCATGGGGACGTCGCCATAACGATTCAATGACAATAGAGAATGGAGACAGCGTGCTTTGATGCTGCCGTTCAATAATAAACCTACTATGATACGCGAAGAAACAGTTTTCGGCCCTATTTTCAGCCGCAGGCTGGGGACTTCCCTAGGCATTAATCTGCTGCCGGAAAAAGGGAAAATATGCAACTTTGACTGCATCTATTGTGAATGCGGCTGGAACAAAGATGGCCGCGACGACACCGTGCTGCCCACGGCCGCTAAGGTGCGTGCCGATTTGGAGAATATGCTGCAGCATTTGTTGAGGCAGGGGGTGAAGGTGGACTCGATAACCTTCTCGGGCGACGGGGAGCCGACGCTGAATCCAGAGTTTCCCCAGATAATCGACGACACGCTGGCATTGCGCGACGAGCTGGCAACAGGGTCGAAAGTCTCGGTGCTGTCGAATGCCACCAGGGTGCATCTGCCCGAGGTGTTCCATGCATTGCAGAAGGTCGACAACCCCATCATGAAAATAGACGCTCCGACCAATGAGCTCGTAGCCAAGATAAACCACCCCGCCCCGGGCTACGACGTGGCACGGGTGGTGGAGTCGCTGAAGCAGTTCAAAGGCAATTTCATACTTCAGACCTGCATGTTGAGAAGTAAGGAGTACGACTTTGATTCTTCCCGTCCCGAGGTATTGGAGGGGTGGAAGGAGATAGTTAGGCAGTTGCATCCCCGTGAAATCATGGTCTACACAATCGACCGTCCCACGCCGGCACAGGGATTGGAGAAGTTCACCGTCGAGGAGATGACGGCCTTGGTTCAGCCCCTGATTGACGAAGGATTCTGCATACAGGTCAAAGGATAGCCTTAGGGGGGTAGCAGAGATGCGGGGAATGAAGTGAGGCTTTCGGTGATGCAAATACTAACTTTTTTTTTGCATATCAATAAAAATGTGTATTTTTGCAATTCCGAAAAAACTGCATTTAGAGGTTTTTCGGACATTGTAATTATCTAGTAAACAATTAAATATTATATATTAACAAATATAGGAGAACCAAGCTATAGCAGCACCATTTAACCCTGGCGCCCCCAACAATAGCAATAAAGGACGCACCCGCGGCCCTCAAAAAAGAGAGCCAGAACATTTGATAAATGAACGCATCGACGTGCCGATGGTACGTGTGGTAGGTGATGGAATAGAGCCCACCATTATGAGTACGAAAGAGGCTTTGGCGCAGGCATACAATGATGGTCTTGATCTGGTGATGATATCGCCAACAGCCAACCCTCCGGTGTGCAAGATTATTGAGTACCAAAAGTACCTCTATGAGCAGAAGAAGAAAGAAAAGGAGCGCAAGGCAAATTCGACTAAGGTGGTGATTAAGGAGATCCGCCTGAGTCCGCAGACCGACGACCATGATTTCGAGTTCAAATTGAACCATGCGAAGCGTTTCCTCAAAGAGGGCAACAAAGTGAAGGTGGATGTGTTTTTCCGTGGACGTTCGATTGTGTACAAGGAGCAGGGCGAGGCGCAGTTGCTGAAATTTGCCGAGGCACTGATGGAATATGGGAAGCCCGAGGCAATGCCCCGTCTGGAAGGTAAAAGAATGCTGATGATTATAGCCCCTAAGAAGTAGAAAACCAAGTTTATCGTAAATATAGTCTAACTTAAAAAAACAGTAAAGTAATGCCTAAAATGAAAACAAAGGCCGCTGCCAGAAAGCGTTTTGCTTTTACCGGCACTGGCAAGATCAAGAGAAAGCATGCTTATCACAGTCACATTCTGACTAAGAAAGAGACTACGCAGAAACGTAATCTCGACCACACCGCCCTGGTGAGCCGCGATGACGAAAAGCGAGTGAAACGTATGCTTCTTGCCTAAGACGCGAGTCTTAGAACAAAAACAATCGGAGTTATTAACCATTATTTAGAGCACCAAAGAGAGATCACTGAATTTACTCAGCCAGTCTCCGCTTAAATGAAAACAAATTAAACAAACATGCCAAGATCAGTAAATGCCGTAGCTTCCAGAGCTCGCAGAAAGAAAATCCTCAACCGCACAAAAGGTTACTGGGGTAGAGGTAAAAACGTATGGACCGTTGCCAAGAATAAGTGGGAAAAAGGTCAGACCTACGCATACCGCGACAGAAGAAATAAGAAAAGAGAGTTCCGCGCCCTGTGGATCAACCGTATCAATGCCGGTTGCCGCATCAACGGTATCTCCTATTCTGTATTTATGGGCGAATTGCACAAGAACAACATCGAGCTGAACCGTAAGGTTCTCGCCGACTTGGCGATGAACAACCCTGAGGCTTTCACCGCTGTTGTCAAGATGGTTAAGAAATAAGCCAAAAGAAACTGAGTGATTAACCTTTAAAACTTCAATGTCATGGGAAAAAACGAACTAATGCAATTTGTAGAGGATTTGGTCGAGCGTAAAGACCTCCCCGAATTCAAGGCTGGCGATACCATCACTGTCCATTACAAAATTAGAGAAGGAAATAAAGAACGTATCCAGAACTTCCAAGGCGTTGTCCTCCAACGCAGAGGAAGTGGTTCGACTGAGACCTTTACTGTCCGCAAGATTACCAATGGTGTGGGTGTGGAACGTATATTCCCCATTCGCAGCCCGTTTATCGAGCAGATCGACGTCAATAAGCATGGCGCCGTCCGCAGAGCTAGAATTTTCTACCTGCGTAATCTTACCGGTAAGAAAGCCCGTATTAAAGAGAAGAGACGCTAGTACTCTCCTACAGCGATATACTTGGAACATCGGGCGGTATCTTCATCGAAGTTACCGCCCTGATTGTTATATAGAGGGACAAGATTTTCTTATTAGTAACGATATAAAAGTGTAACGATAATTGAAAAATAAAGGGAGTTAACCCCAAATCGGTCATTAGTGTTTATGGCGAATTAGTAAGTTCCCAACGGGGACGACAGAACACAGACAGGGGTGCAAACCCCTGTACGAATGGTAGTATAAGCGAACCCCGAAGGGGTGACACTCCGATGTCGACTATCTGTCGCCCCTTCAGGGCTTTGTTTTTATCGTCCATCAGTGCGGGGGCTTGTGCCCCCGCCTAGTATCTTTCAGTCCTTCGGACTTTTAAACAGACATAAAAAAGAGAATTTGAATAAAAAGTCGGCCTAATGACCGATTTGGGTTAAAGAGGACAATACATTTGCAACAACGTTGTAGATAAACGTATTGTCCAATTTAACTTCCACGTTAACTTCCAATTTAACTCCCATTTCTACTTCTCATTGTTTTGTGTTTACTGTAATATTAACCCGTGCTATGACAAAACAATCGTAATCTACATTTTTGAATAAAAACTTTACATATCAAGAATTATTCGTATCTTTGCAGAACACATACGGGAGTATGCGTTTAACTTAATAATCTATATATAAAGGAGAAACAAGTAATGAAAGTAAATGTCAAAAACTTCGGTGTGGTGTCGCCTGAGCAACCTTGCTCTATTATTGACATCATCAAAATGGTAAACCCTGACGGTTTGAACAATTATTGTGCCGCCAAAGTCAACAACAATGCTGAGCTGATTGATCTCCGAACTACCATTACAACCGATTGTGACATTGAATTGTTGGACACCACCAATAAGGAATGCCTCTCGGTGCTGCGTCACACCACGGCGCACATCATGGCAGAGGCCGTGCAGAACCTCTTCCCCGAGGCTAAGATAACCATAGGTCCCGCTACCGATAATGGCTTTTTCTACGACTTCGACTTCCGTCCATTCAGCCGCGAAGACCTCGACGCCGTTGAGAAGGAGATGAAGTCTATCATCAAGAAGGCTACTCGCTTAGAGCGCAAGGAGGTGACTCGCAACGAGGCATTGGAGATTATGACCCAGCGCAACGAGCCTTACAAGGTGGAACTTCTGGAGGCCATTCCTGAGGGTGAAACCATCACGATATATCAGCAGAACAACTTCGTCGACCTCTGTCGTGGACCGCACCTGTTGAACACCCGTCCCATCAAGGGCTTCAAGCTGCTGTCGTCGTCAAGCACTTATTGGCGCGGCGACAAGAAGAATAAGTCGCTCAGCCGTATCCACGGCACCGCTTTCTTCACCAAAGAGGAGCTTGAGGGCTACCTTCAATATCTGGAAGATATCAAGAACCACGACCACAACAAGATTGGTCGCGAACTCGAGATTTTCACCACCGTCGACGTCATCGGTCAAGGTCTGCCCCTGCTGATGCCCAAGGGCACCAAGATTGTGCAGACCCTCCAACGCTGGATTGAGGACGAGGAGACCCGTCGTGGCTATATGCGCACCAAGACCCCGCTGATGTCCAAGAGCGACCTCTACAAGCTCTCCGGACACTGGGACCACTACCGCGACAAGATGTTCATCATGGGCGACCCCGACGACGAGAAGGAGGTGCTGGCCATGCGTCCTATGACCTGCCCGTTCCAGTATTTCGTCTACAAGAACAGCCAGAAGTCCTACCGCGACCTGCCCTGCCGCTACGGCGAGACCTCTACCCTCTTCCGTAAGGAGGACAGCGGCGAGATGCACGGCCTGACCCGCGTGCGCCAGTTCACCATCAGCGAAGGCCACCTCATCGTGCGCCCCGACCAGATGGTAGAGGAGTTCAAGGGCTGTATTGACCTGGCCAACTACTGTCTCACCACCCTCGGCCTCCACGACGATGTCACTTGGCACCTCTCTAAGTGGGATCCCGAAGATAAGGAGAAATATATCGGCGATGCTGAGACTTGGGAGTCCACCCAGCAGCACATCCGCGACATCCTCAACGAACTCAATATCCCTTTCGTCGAAGACGTCGGAGAGGCCGCTTTCTATGGCCCTAAGGTCGACATCAACGCCAAGAACGTCTACGGCAAGGAGGACACCATGATCACCATTCAGTGGGATGCCCTCATCGCCGAGCGTTTCGACATGTACTTCATCGACAAAGACGGCAGCCGTCAGCGCCCCTACATCATCCACCGCACCAGCATGG
>CAMYZD010000088.1 GCA_947303735.1 uncultured Bacteroidales bacterium
CTCGGAAGTCTTTTATATAGGTCGCCCTCACCCCCTCGACATCCTTGTAGCGCTTGTACACGTCGCTGCACTGCCTAAAGGGTACCGTGCGTGGACAGCGGATGACCACCACCGCTATGGCTATCGACAAAAGGCAAACCAACAATGTAATATAGTCTGTGCGTTTCATGCCATGTGGTATAACAGATCTGTGACAAAGCCAACTGCCGCCAGCCGATCGGGGCGCAACGTGGCTATATAGTATCCGTCGCCAACCGTCATCTGGGTAGTGAGGAGATATATGATAAAAGCTGACACCCCTAGGGGCATAATACTCCTCAGGGCTGGTCCATAATAGGAGAGTCGGCCATCGGCACACGTTGCCTCGAATCGCTCTTGCCTGTAGAGGTGGGACAGCGTCCACAAATGGGGAAATATACTCCAGATGGCACAAATCAGGCTGCCAAAGGCTACAAGCCCCAACAACAGACGACAAGGCCAGTCGCTCCACATCCTGACGCATCCCGCAGTACAATACCCCGCAGCCGCAAGACAAACCACGGCCGACACCACCTGCTGCCATGCTGGCACACGATGCTTCTCTAACGGCCCCACCTCGCCGTGCCGTTCGCAGTAGTCGGCATAGAGTTGCTCCAGCTCCTCATCGCTCAGACCAGGCAGGTTATGGACGCGACGCTTATGCTCCTGCCACGCTAAACGCAGTTTCGCCAACTCGTCATTCTGAGGTTCAAATTCTTGTTTCATATTTAATCGGTTTTATCATTTAGTTCACGCAATTTTTGTCGTATGCTCCTCAGACGGCGGATGGCGCGTTGACGACTGCCGCCCAAGGCGCTGCCTATTTCTTCCAATGATATGTCGTCAAGATACATGTACAGAACCTCCTGATCATTGATGTCGAGCATATCGATTAGTTTGTAGAGCCGATTTATATATACTTGGTCCTCCTCGTCGGCTACGTCGGGCAGCGTTTCGCGGTATTCTATGCGGCTGAGAATCGACTGCTCTTTGCGCATCAGGTCGAGCGCTTTGTGGTTCAATACCGAATAGATCCACACTTCTTCTTGCACATCCAGCTCGGCTGGCAACTTGGAATAGGTCTCCCACAAATGGGTGATGAGAGTGCACAGCAACGACTTATACTCAAAACTGCCCTCACGACAATAACGCTTGGCTACCGCTTTGGCGGTATCCTCATACTTGCATGCGAGGTCTTTGAATTGTTCTTTTTGAGAATCGTTGAACGGCATAATATGTCCTTTCCTACCTATAAGACGAAAGAAAGTCAAAAAAGTATCACTCGAAGGCCTATTTTTATGATTATTTAACACCAAAAGCAAAAAATGACATTACAGAGCACCTATAGAAGCCATTTTTGCCTACTTTTTAGTTTATAGAGAAGCTGTTTATTTTCGCTCTAATATTACAAACGACTGATTTTTGCCAACCTGTCTCAATGTCGCGTCCCTTCGGGACGCTGAGTGGTAGGGTTATTCCTGGCCCCACACTGCGAAACCTATAGGTTTCTTGTATGGGGTTATTGAAATTCAGCCTCTTCGAGACTGCTAAAAAATCAGTCTTTTATCAAACTAGAGCCAATATAATTCACTAAAGTTTGACAAGTTTTTTTCGCTCTAGATCTATATGGCATACGGTTTTGGCAAGGCAGTGGTTCTATGTTTGCGGATACCTACAGCCTGAAAGGCTAGAAGGCGAATAGCCTAGGGCATCGCCCTGGGTAACAGAAGACCTGCTATCAACGCCCTGGAAGGGCAAAAGAATCACGCTTTTGCCCTTTCAGGGCGTTGGACGATATACCATATACCCAAGGCGTTGCCTTGGGCTACAGAGATCTTGGCCTTTCAGGCCGTTTTGACGAGTAATCTATCATAATGGTATTTGTACTCGAATTTACTTGTCAAACTTTAGTAATTCAATGTTTTTCTTAAAGCACATGTCTGTTGCTCTTATAATTACATCAAAATAAAACTAATTCTTCTAATAACTAAAGTTTGACAAGTGGCTAAAATGTCAAAGGCGTGATTCTTTGCCCTTTTGAGGGTGTTTCAAAAAGTCCGAAGGACTGAAAGAGATAGGCGGGGGCGTAAACCCCCTTACTTGTGGACGATAAAACAAAGCCTTGAATAGGGGCGACAGATAGTCGGTAACATACGATGTGTCACCCCTTCGGGGTTCTTTTTTTTTCTACCATTCGTACAGGGGTTTACACCCCTGTCTGTGGTCTGTCGTCCCCTTTGGGGACTTTTTAGACACCCTTGTCCAGACCCTGTACAATACCAAACTAGACTGAAAAAAACTTGTCAAACTTTAGTAATAATAGATTCCCCTATGATTTCCGGATTTCGCGTAGCGGGGTATATTTCAACCCCGCCTCCGGCGGAAATCCAGAAATCCTGGAGAAATTAGAGTTAATAATAGGACTTTTTTGATTTATGCTGACTCCGCCAGCAGGCATACCCCGCCACTATCGTGGCACCCCTCTAAAGAGGGGACGGCTGACGCGGTCATTTGCATCCTTTTGTTTATAGTATACGATATATTGGTATATAGTGTCATCGCGTGTAGCGCATCCCCTCTTTAGAGGGGTACGCCGATAGGCGGGGGGTATGTATAAGAGAGGTAAGAACTATGAACTAATTACATCAAAACAAAACAGATTCTTCCAAAATAGATTTCCCTATGATTTCCGGATTTCGCGTAGCGGGGAATAATTACCCACCCCCGCCTCCGGCGGAAATCTAGAAATCTTGGAGGAATAAGAAGCTGTTAAAATTTAATTCATTGTTTTTCTTAAAAATCGTATATGACAGATTTTTTGTGTATCTTTGCAAATCGAAGTATAGTACGATTTAACACTACGATCAAATGAAAAAAATATTGATAACACTCCTCATGGCCTGCTGCTTTGTCGGTTGCTCCAACAAGGACGGCAACCTGATGGACTGCAAGGTGTTTTGGCAGATTTATCACACTCCCAAATATTTGGAGGAGTCTGAGATAGAGCATGCCTATAGCACCACCTTCTTCAATTTCTATCAGCGGATAAACGACAACACGGTTATCGCACGCCAAACAACCCAACAGGACGTGCGGTCGCTGACTTTGAAGTTGGCATCTATGGCCGATGAGAAATTGGAGGGCACCCTCGACCCCGCACTGGACTATCAGGTGGAGGTAAGGGTATATATCAACTACGGCGGCAAATATGTGGAAGAGGTGTGGAACAAGTCCTACTGACCCAGAGGTATGCAAACCACCATCCCACCATCAAAAAAAGATAAAACAGAGAAGTAACTCAAAACAACAAATACATGACAAAGAAAATAATCATTCTAGCCATTGCCACCATGCTGGCAATGCCCCTCTTTGCCCAACAGAAGAAAGAGGCCGTCAAGAAAGCAAAACCAAACACTGAGAAAAAGGCTCCCCAAGGGGAGACGGGACTGAAAAAGGTCTATGACGAAGAGGTCAGCCCCATGGAGCAAATAGACAATGCCTTGGAAGAGGCACGCAACTCCGGACGGCTGGTGATATGCCAAGTGGGTGGCAACTGGTGCCCCTGGTGCCTGCGCTTCGCCCAGTTTATCACCGATAATGAAGAAATCAGAAAATTCGTGGAAGAGAATTTTGTCTACATCCACCTCAACACCTCCAAGGAACACAAAAACCTAGACATGCTGGAACGGCTGGGCAACCCCGGACGCTTCGGCTATCCCGTCTTGGTGGTGCTAGGCCACGAAGGAGAGGTGTTACACATCCAAAACTCTTCCTATCTGGAGCTGGAAAAGAGCTACGACACCAAGAAGGTGATGGACTTCTTCAAAAACTGGACCCTCGAGGCCATCAAGACAATCAAATAAGCGTGTAACACTCGGTGTATAGTCCCAACCCTACTATTATGAAGAAGATACTGTTACTACTGCTGGCAGCCCTGACACTGAGCAGCTGCCACAATGAAAGTCTGACCATCATGTCGCTCAACATACGCTACAACGGTGCGTGGGAGAATGATGGTGCCAACGCATGGCAGTACCGACGCGACGCGATGGCGGCCATGATACTGGAAGAGATGCCCGACGCGATAGGCATGCAGGAGGTGCTGCCCGACCAGATGGCGTTCCTCGACAGCGCCCTGAGCAAACACTACTGCCACATCGGCGTGGGCCGCGACGACGGCGACACCGCTGGCGAGAGCATGTGTATCTATTACAACTTCGACCGACTGAAACTCATCGGATGGCACACCTACTGGCTGAGCGAGACTCCTGACAGCGTCAGCTTCGGCTGGGATGCAGCCTGCCGCCGCACCGTCACGGTGGCCACCTTCGAGGATTCATACACGGGCAAGAGCTTCACCTACCTCAACACACACCTCGACCACATGGGCCGCGAGGCACGCAAGAACTCGGTGCTGCAGCTCTGCCGGCTGGCCGACGAGTGTGAGGGCCCCGTCCTCATTGGCGGCGACATGAACTCCGACATCAGCGACAGCATCTTCCTCCCCATGGAGCAGAGCCGCCTGTTGTCGGCCCGCGACATAGCCCCAGTAAGCGACACCGCCTACACCTTCACCGGATTCGGGAAAGGCAACCCTTCGCGCATCGACCACTTCTTTGTGCGCGACTGTCAGGTGAAGAGCTTCAAAACACTCAATGGAGACTATGGCATACCCTATATCTCAGACCACTATCCCGTAGAGATAGTGCTTCAATTCCCCTCGCGCTAGAGCACGAGATGCTCCAGCAGCGTGTAGGTACCCAAACCAATCAGCACAAGGCCTGCCACTACGGTGGCGGCCTTTTCTGGTATAGGTATGCTGTGCTTGCCTAATATCACTCCCACCAGCGATGCCACCCATGTGACCCCCAAGATGACCAACACGGTGACAAGCGTCTCGGCCAAAGTGCTGTCGAGGCCAAACCCTACACCCACGACAAAGGCATCGATGCTGGTAGCCACCCCGAGCAGGCACATCGTGCGGAAGCGGGTCACATCGAGTGTGTCGTCGGCCTCCGTCTCGTGAAAGGCATCCCATATCATCTTGCCCCCCACCAGACAAAGCAGCCCAAAGGCAATCCAGTGATCGATGGCAGCCACAAAGGTGCGACACACCTCGCCCAGCAACGCCCCCAGCAGGGGGAACAGCCCTTGGCATAGCGCAAAGACTGTGGCCATCAACAATCCCTTGCGGAAAGGCATCCGGCTTTTGAAAGCACTCGTAGTGGAAACCACCAGACTGTCGACACTCAATGCCAACGCCAGCCCAAACGACTCAAGAAGAAGCATAAACTACTCCGATTGTACCTGACCACGACTCCGGTGAGGAATAATCAACGAAAGTAGCACCGAACCTACCAGAATGCCCAATATCGCCAAGAGCGACTGAATGGTGCTGATATGCAAGCCGAAGAACTCGTGGCCTATCATCTTCACCCCGATGAAGCAGAGCAGCAAGCCCAAGCCATAGCGCAGCAGCCAGAACTTGTCGGTGACATTGCTGAGCAGGAAGAAGAGCGAACGCAAGCCCATGATGGCAAAGATGTTGGAGAAGAAGACAATATAGGGGTCGGTGGTGACGGAGAAGACGGCGGGAATGCTGTCGACAGCAAAGATGATGTCGGAGAATTCAATCACCACCAAAACCAAGAAGAGGGGGGTCATAAACGTACGGCCATCGAGATGTACAAAGAAGCGGTGTTCGTGCAGCTCGCGCGTCACCGGGAAGAAACGGCTGGCAAATTTCACAGCCGGATGGTTGGCCGTGTCGATCTTCTCTTCACCCTTGTTCACAAACATCTTTACACCACTATAAATCAAGATGGCACCAAAGATGGCGAGCACCCACGAGAAACGTCCCACCACGGCACCCAACAGGAAGATAAAGAGGAAGCGCATGACGATGGCACCCAAAATGCCCCAGAACAGCACGCGGTGGTAATAACGCTTGTCGATGCCGAAGCTGACAAAAATCATTATCATCACGAAGATATTATCAATCGACAGCGACTCCTCGAGGAAATAACCGGCCAGATACTGTGAGAAAACCTCCTTGCGGTAAATCTTCAACGCGGCATAATAGCTCATCGAGGGGTCGATGAGATTCTCCATATCAGACCCTTTGACATAGGCCAAGAGGTCCTCAATGCAACGGATGTCGTGCACCCACTCTGCCCTGAAGAGGAGCAGCAGACCGAAAAGCATGGCCAGAATAACCCAGATAGCCGTCCAGAAAGCGGCCTCCCTGGTCTTAATCACATGGTCCTTCTTATGAAAGACCCCTAAGTCGAGTGCCAGCATAAAGAAGATGAAAATCAAGAATGCTGCAAAGAAGAAAAATCGTGACATTTTTAATATATCTATACTTTATTAATTACTTATTTCTGACCTGATGAAGGGGTCTTGAAAACAAAAATACCCATAGCTACGACTTTGCGCAACCATGAGTCTCATTGCTTACGAACGATACCAAGCTATTACTAGCCAGTGATTTGTTGACATCGCCCACGACCTGTGTCGCCAATTACTCCCTCATAAAATCGGATGCAAAGATACTCACTTTTTCCGACATATAAGAAAAAAAAGTCCTTTTCGCCAAGGCAAACGCATCAAGAGAGAGAACACATCTAATAGCCGACCATAATTGTGGGGTTAGTCGCAACATGGTGCGCGCAGCCTCACAAGAGGCATTTAGCTTATTTCAGATGGGGTGAATATCGAGCCTTCGGCTTCGGGATGGGCACAAAGATAGGCATGGGCGACCATTCCCATGGTGTGGCGGAGATTGATTTCGGCCACGTGGTGGTGGCCTTCGCAATCGCAGATGCAGTCTACCCCTAGCGGACCATGATAGCGAGGCGCGACATGTTCCAGCAGCCAACGCTCCACCGAGGTACGCAGCGTCGGTGGGAAGCCGACCCGACAGGCTATCGCCTCATCGGGCAGCAGACGGTTGCCACGATAGACCCCATGTGCGGTGTCGAAAAGTGAGAAGCCCACAAACGTCAGCCCAGTGCCATCAATGCGGTACTCGAGGGCATAGTCATATCGTATCTCCCAGCGTGGCTCTACAATGACGCATTGCTGGCCGCCCACCACCTTGTCGAGCCAAGTCCTGTCGTGGTCGCTCAGCCTGCCACGTACCCAACGCAGCCCTCTGCCCGACCCCGACCAAGGGGCCTTCATCACCAAATCGGGGTTGTGGGCCAGAAGTGCCTCCACCTCGCCCGCCGTGGTCACGGCATGACTGTGAGGCTGCAAGGGGAGCCATGAGGACCTATGCTGCAGAGCACGCCAGTCCGAGAGCGTGCTGTCGGATGGCATAACATGTTCGGGGAACCCCTGCCGCAACAACTGGCTCTTGAGGGTCAGATTCCAACCCCAAGGCAGCAACTCTACAGACTGGAAACTGGGGAGAGAGAATTGTAAACTGTCGTATACCGAAGTGCAGTGGGCCTCGGGGTAGAGTATCTGCATAAGTGAGGCACCTTGGCGGGCAAAATCGACCGCCGACTGTGGGGGAACATAATGAGCACGACCATTGGCTAGGCAAAGGTCGTGCTCAGGATTGAAAATGGCTATTTTCATTAGTGACGGGTGATGAGCGATTCAACTTGTCTATTCACCATTCACTATTTACCATTCTCTTGTGGTTTACTTGTTGACCTGGAATTTGGTGCAGCCAGTGGCGAAGAAATCGCTGATCTGGTTGGCAGCAGCAATACCGGCATTGATGTTGGCCTCTTCGGTCTGGGCACCCATCTTTTTGGGCGTTGCGAAGTAGCGGCCCTCGAAAGCCTTGAACTCGGCATCGGCATCGGGCATGATGTCGGTGATGTACTTGAGGTCGGTGCGCTCGGCCATCAGTTTGAGCAGTTCGGGCTCGTTGATGACTTCCTTACGGGCACTGTTGACGAGGATACCACCCTTGTGCATCTTGTTGACGAGGGCGTAGTTGATGCTCTGTTTGGTCTCGGCGGTAGCAGGGATGTGGAGGGACACTACGTCGCAGGTCTCAAACAGGGCCTCCTGGTTGGCAACAGCGGTGGCAAGGCCAGAAGCGTTGATTTGGTCGGCGGTGAGGAAGGCGTCGAAGGCATAGACATCCATACCAAAGCCCTTGGCGATACGGGCGACATTGCGTCCCACGTTACCGAAGGCGAGGATACCCAGTTTCTTGCCCATGAGCTCGGAACCGCTCTTGCCGTTGTAGAAGTTACGCACGCAGTAGACCAGCATACCCATCACCAGCTCGGCGACGGCGTTGCTGTTCTGGCCGGGGGTGTTCATGGCGACGATGCCACGGGCGGTGCAAGCCTCGAGGTCGAGGTTGTCGTAACCGGCGCCGGCGCGCACGACGATCTTCAGGTTCTTGGCGTGGTCGATGACCTCTTTGGTGACCTTGTCGGAGCGGACGATCAGAGCGTCGGCATCCTCAACGGCTTTGTAGAAGTCGTTCACGTCAGTATATTTCTCAAGAAGAGCCAGGGTGTGGCCATTCTTCTCAACCACTTCGCGGATGCCGTCGACGGCCACCTTTGCGAAGGGTTTCTCAGTAGCAACTAAAACTTTCATGTTTCTCTTGTACTTTTTGTGACCTGTGACCAGTGACCAGTGACACGAATGAGGCTGGAGCCACAAGTCTGATTATTTTTTATTCTGAATATAATTGATAAAACCCGAGAGGATTTTCCTCACATTACGGATGTCCTGTTCAATCTCTGCAGTATCGTTGACGTAGCCAAGTTCTTTCGCAATGACAATCTGAGTTTCGACTTCGGACAAAGAACCCATTGCTATCCAACAAAAATGAACAAGTTCCTTATCACTGTTCCTGCCACACCCTTCTGCAATGTTAGATGGTACAGAAATCACGGCTCTTCTAAGCTGAGAAGTTAGTCCGAGCTGCTCAGATGCAGGAAAAATGGCAGACAACCGATAAACCTTTTTTACAAGATTTATACTTTCCTTCCATGCATTTAGATCGTTGTGGTACATCCATTTTTGATTAGTGAACAGTGATCTGTGCAACGTTGTAATTCGTTTCACTGGTCACTGTTCACTGGTCACTGCAAAACTTATCGGTTTTGCTTCTCGAAATCCTGCATGCACTGGACGAGAGCCTCGACGGCCTCGATGGGGCAAGCGTTGTAGAGGCTGGCGCGGAAACCACCGACGCTGCGGTGACCCTTGATACCAACCATGCCGCGCTCCTTGGCGAAGGCCATGAAGGCATCCTGCAGGTTCTCGCGACCCTCGGCCATCACCCAGCAGTGGTTCATGATGGAACGGTCTTCCTTCTCGGCAGTACCGCGGAACATGCTGTTGCGGTCGATTTCCTCATAAAGCATGGCGCTCTTCTTGAGGTTGATCTTGTTCATGTTCTCAACACCGCCGATGGTGTTCTTAACCCACTTCAGGGTCTCGTGCATGACGAAGATGGCGCTCACCGGAGGAGTGTTGAACATGGAGATGTTCTTAGCCTCTTCGGCAGCGTGGGTGCGGAAGTCCACCATGGTGGGCAGGGGGTTCATGT
>CAMYZD010000089.1 GCA_947303735.1 uncultured Bacteroidales bacterium
TTTTCAACTTTCAATTTAAAAGGTCCACGTATAACTAATTGACGGGATGATGGGGAAGAGCGAGAGCTGTTTCAGGTATTTGGTTTCGCCATAGCCGTCGACCAGCCAGCTATAGTCCGACCCTTGATATACCAAGTATGGGTTCTTTCGGTTGTATAGGTTATAGACACTGATGTTGATGGTGCGATGGCCACGCTTGAGGTCGCGGTGGAAGTTGACGCTTGCGTCCATACGGTGGTAGTTAGGCAGGCGGTAATTGTTGCGGCTGCTGATGTAGGGTGTCAGACCGTAATAATACTCGTCTGACGTGTTCTCAATGGCGTCGAATTCCTGCATTGCCAATGTGGCGGCGTTGCCGCTGGAGAAGACCCAGCTGATGCTGGCGTCGATCTTGTCGGTGAACTTGTAGGTGGCGACGAGGCTCACATCGTGCCGACGGTCGTACTTGGCGGGGAATACCCTGCCGCCGTTCAGCTCTTGACCGGGGCGGTCGAAGAGGCGGTCGGCGTGGCTCCATGTGTAACCAATCCAGCCGGTGAACTTGCCAATATTCTTTTGAGCAAGGAACTCGATGCCGTACGACCATCCACGGCCCATGCACACCTTGTCTTCCCAGCCTTGCGAGCTACCCCAGAATGAGGCTCCATCCTTGTATTCGAGCAGGTTGTCCATATATTTGTAGTAGCCTTCGACCGAGAGGTCTACAATGTCCAGCAGGTTGTAGAACAGTCCTGCTGCCACCTGCTGCGAGGTCATAGGCGTGATGCGTGCGGTGACGGGCACCCACAGGTCGGTGGGTAGACTGATGCTACTATTACTCAGCAGGTGCAGGTATTGCGTCATATAGGCATAGCCCACCTTGGCGGATAGGCGGTCGGAGATAAGCCAGCGTCCGCTGAGGCGGGGCTGCAGGTTGGGGTAGAACTTGCCCTGCACGGCAAAACCTGTGAGGTTCAAGCCGAAATTGACCTTGAACTTGTCGTTGATGCGCCAGTCGTCCTCGGCATAGAGCATCAGCTCGCTGGCACCCACGCGGCTCTGCCCGAGGACGGTGTCGAAACGGTACTGCGAGGTTTGGTAGTTGAAGGACTCAAGGAAGCTGGAGGTCTCAGGTTTGAAGAGGTGGTGGATATACTGCCCGCCGAATTTTATCGCATGGTCGGGGGTGGGGGCGTAGTCGAAGTCGGCACGTGCCGTAATGTCCTCGATGCCTGAGTTGAACCGAACGGTTAGCGTGTCGCCATAGTTGATGAGGTGCCCGGTGTTGTCGTAGGCCTGATGTCCCGACAGCTCCGACAGGCTGAGGTTGTTGCGGTAGCGGGTGTAGGCCCCGGTCACGTTCATAAAGAGCTTGGGCGAGAGCTCGTAGTTCCAGCGCAAGCTACCCACGATATTGCCCCAGTTGTAGCCCAGTCGCATGCTTTCGTCCACCACATAGCCGTTTCCCACTTTGAAGCGGGCATACAGTGCGTCGTCGCCCATATAGTAGGAGGCATAGAGGCGGCTGCGGTCGCTGAATTTATGTGTCACCTTGGCATTGAGGTCGTAGAAATAGTAGCCGGCGTTGGTCCTACCAGAGAGGCCCTCGGTAGCTGCCACGATGGCAATGATAGGCTGAATCAGCAAGTCGCCGTAGGTGCGCCGTCCGGAGATGGAGAAGGTGGTCTTCTCCTTCACGATGGGGCCTTCGAGATTGAACTTGGCGGAGATAAGTCCCACGCTCAAGCCACCGTGATACTCCTTGTCGTTGCCGTTGTTGGTGGTGATGTCGAGCACACTGCTCAGTCGGCTGCTGAAATGGGCGGGGAAGCTGCCTTTGTAGAGGCTGATGTTCTTCACCGCGTCGCTGTTGAACGCCGAGAAGAAGCCGCCTAGATGGTTCACGTTGTACATCGGCACACCGTCCAGCAGAAACAGGTTCTCGTCAGGGCCGCCGCCGCGCACATACATGCCCGACATGCCCTCCGCACCGCTCTGCACGCCAGGCAGCAGCTGTACTACTTTGATAACGTCGGTCTCGCCAAAGATGACCGGCACTGCCTTCACCTGCTCCACGGGCAGCTCGACAACGCTGGTCTGCGAACTCTCCACATGTTGGATGCGTTCGCCACGTACCGTCACCTCCTGCAGCATCACCGACCCATGCAGTTTCACGTCCAGTCGGTGGTTCTGACTCATCGCCAGCGGGTGGAACTGGGGCTCATACCCCACAAACGAAATGCGGACCACCGCCTTCTCCTCCTTTAGCGTGAGCGTGTAACGCCCATGTTGGTTGGTCACTGTCCCTTTTTTTGAGATAGTGTCGTAGATTGTGGCCCCGATAAGGGTTTCGCCCGTACGGGCATCGGTGATAGTGCCGCTCACCGTATGCTGGGCCCAGCCAGTGTAACAACCTAGCCCCAGCAGCAGCAAGATGATGGTTTTTCTCATATAATCTCTAGTTTATTATTATTATTATTTCTATATTTTATAGTTCCTATAGTATCTATAGTTCCTATAGTGTCTATTATTATGACGTACAATCCCTCGAAATCTTACATGTTATGTCTGTTTTTTTTTTGTGGGGCAGACATATTGGTTTTTAATTCTTAATTTTTAATTTGTTACAATAGGTCCTCGGGAGTGATTCTGGCCCCAGGGTCGTCGTCCCACGACTTTCGTATGGGCGAGGAGAGAGGGGGCGTTTCGCCGTCGTCGGTGTAGGCGGGTCCCGAAGTGTTGCTCTCAGCAGTAGTAGCGTAGTTGTCGGCCTCGGGTCGGCGATGGTTTCTATTCCGTCGGTGGTGTTGCCGCTGCTGCCTATATTCCTCTATGGTCTCGCCCGCCACAATGCCCGTCGGTACGGCTATGATAGAGTAGCCCAGCAGCATCACCAATATCGACACAAACCGTCCGGTATGCGTCACTGGGGCTATGTCGCCATATCCTACTGTGGTGATAGTCACCACCGCCCAATAGATGCCTTCGGGGATGCTGCTTATGGCGGGGTTCACGCCACCCTCGATGCCATACATAGTAGCACCCAGAATGACTGCCATGATAAATACAAACAGCATAAAAATCAATACTTTCACTGCACTCCTCTGCAAGGCGTTGATAAGGAATCGGCTCTCATCCAAGAAGCGTTGCATCTTGAAGATGCGGAAGATGCGCAGCACTCGCATCAACCGTAGCACTGACATGGTAGAGGCCGCGGGCACAAACAGGCTCAGGTAGGCGGGGAAGATCGAAAGGAAGTCGATGATACCAAACACCGAGAGTACATACTTCCACGGTCGCTTGAGGCAGTAGATGCGCAGGTAATATTCAAAGGTGAACAAGATGGTGAACAGCCATCCTATAGCCTTCATCAACACCGAGAACCAATGCGCCGCACCCGCCATGCTCTCTAGCATGATGGTGACGATGTTCGCTCCGATGAGTATCAGCAGCCATATGTCGAACCGCTTGCCTGCCGGCGTGTCCGACTTAAAAATGATGGTATATATCTGTTGCTTCGTCAGCGAGCGGTAACGCTTGGGCAGCAGCACGGTAAACAATGTGCGGTGCAGCAGGTCGCCGATAAACCGGATGATGCTGCGGGCTATATCCTTATAGGGGATGGAGGCTATCTTATCCCCCACATAGGTCAATCCGTCTTTAACAAACTCCTTGAACGACATTAGTTATATCATTTTAGTGAACTGTGACCAGTTCATTGCTTACTATCTCTTTTCACTTTTTCCATTATCAACGTCGAGCAGCGTTCGGGTGTCAGCCTTTTCGCTACCCGTTGTAGGCCGTCGGGTGTCACCCTGCGGTAGCATTCGGGTTCATGGTTCACCAGCTCCAGCTGTCCTATCATATCGAAATAGCAGAGACTCAGGGCGCGGTCCGAGGCCTTGTACTGCGAATACACGAACGTGTTCTCAAATCGATTGGCCACTTTCTCCAGTTCGCGGCTTTCGACGGGTGTCTGCTGCAGGTGGTCTATCTCCTCGTCGATGGCTCTCTCGGCCTGTTCTGTGGAGGCCCCCTCGCGCAGTTTGCCGCTCACTGCAAAGAGTCCCTTGTCCAAGTCGCCCGTGATATAGGCGTTGATTTCGGCAAACAGCTGCTCCTCCACCACCAGCCGACGGTACAGGCGCGACGAGTGGCCGCTTGCCAGCACATCGCTCAGCATATCGTAGGCATAATAATCCTCCGACCACCGGTCGCACATCACCCACGCCTTGTATATGGCTGTGTTGGGCACCTCGCGCTCCACCTCCAGCCGGCGGGCCTCCGTCTGCTCGGGCTCGTCGAAGGTCGTCCTTGCGCGGTGAAGGGGCTGTGATGGCTGTCCTATGCTGCCCAATGTCTGTCGCACCCAATTCGTCGCCTGCTCCATGTCGATGTTGCCAGCGATTGCCAGCGTAGCATTGCTAGGACGATAGTAGCGGCTGAAGAACTCTCGCACTTCGTCCGCCGTAGCCTCCTGCACATGCCTTATGTCGGCACCTATCGTACACCAGCGGTAGGGATGCAGCTTGTAGCAAAGTGGCCGCAGCAGCATCCATGCGTCGCCGTAGGGCTGGTTCATATAGCGTTGGTTGTATTCCTCCGTCACCACCCGTTTCTGCACTTCCAGCGCTTTCCAATACTCCCCATCGATATTCCAGTCGCCGCGCAAGCGGTCGGCCTCCAAATGTAGGGCCTCGCGCAGATGCTGTGCTGGAAGGGTCAGGTAGTAGTTGGTATAATCGTTGTTAGTAAAGGCGTTGCTCTCACCCCCGAGGTCGTCCACCACGCGGTCGAAATCGGGGTATTCGCGGGTGCCGCCAAACATCAGATGCTCCATTAGGTGCGCCAAGCCCGTGCGGTCGCTGCGCTCGTCGCGCGACCCTACACCGTAAAGCAGGTTCACCGTAACCAACGGTGTAGTCGTGTCGCGGTGCAGCAGCAGGCGCAACCCATTCTCCAAAGTCAGATCGCTATACGAAACCATTTTTCTTATCGACGCTGAGAAACTTTATACATTATATGTTATTATTACTCATAAAATACCGATTCAAAACGCTTTTTTTCGATATTTATTGCCCAGAGCATCAAAAAGAGTGATTAGTGAATAGTGATAGGTGTTGCTAGCATGGGTTTGTTCCGATTTCTGTAAGTGCTGCCCTTGGTTTGTACATGTGGTGTCTAAATGCTTTCGATGATAGGTAGTTAGCGGTTGTTCGCTCTGAATTCCACTCGTGATGCGGTAATCGAACGATAGAGAAACGGACCGATAGCGGGTAGGGGGCATCCCCACCCTATGGACATGGCGGCAGCAAGGGGGGTGAATCGGGAGCAGATGATGGGACGGGAAGATAGAGGATGCAAAATGGGAGAGGGGCAGGGGAGGAACCCGAGAGAGGGGCGGGACCGTAGGGTGCAGGGGCAAGCCGTATTTGGGATACCAGAATCCTTGGATGTTGGATTAAACCCAAATCGGTCATTAGGCCGACTTTTCATTCAAATTCTCTTTTTTATGTCTGTTTATGCCATATCAGCATTTCTTTCGGCATCTTTTCCACATCGCTGTCTCGCCGTAGCCCGCTACGCCTTCGCCAGCGATGCGGCCAATCTGCTCGAAACAAATACTAATCTGACATAAACCCTAATGACCGATTGGGGTTAAACATGCGTAACGACCAAACGAAATACGACAAACCGAATGTCTGAAAATGTTAATATGGTCTGTTTATAGTCTAGCTTAATTAGCTGAATTATACATTGCTATCAATTTTATAGATCATGGGTGACAAAAAAAACATTGCGAGAGAGAAAAAAAAGTTGTAATTTTGCATTTTGTGTGTGAAGGAATAGAAACTTCTGCTTGCCTTGTCGACACACAAAGTGACCTTCCCTTTTGTGGTAACAGGACGGATAGAAGTTTCGTGGTTTGCAGTTGGTTGGATTTTATATATTATGCTATAATCTGTTGTTCGTATGACAAGTAGTATTCAGATACCGTCGTTCGTCTCTACTAAGAGGGGAGTGCTCTTCTTTCTGCTTTTCTATGGGCTGGCGTCCCTCATTTTTTTCTTTGTCTACCATCCGTTAGGCATGTTCAACGAGACAGGTTCCATCCCCATACCCATTGATACCAAGATATACCTTATCCAGCTGCTCATGGTAGGCTACGTCATACTCATAGCTAGTCGCATACTTCTCTACAATGCCCTCAAGGTGCGTCCCCACTGGACCTTTGGCAACGTTATGCTTTGGGTTTCCATCGAGTTTTTGCTTATTGACTTTCTCGTCTCTCTGCTGGGCGACTTGCTAGGCGAGAACGACATGATTATGTTTCATCAAATGCTCATGCGGGTTACCCTCGACCTGCTGGGGCTCTACATGGTGCCCATGTTCATTGTCGCCCTTATGTCCGTCACTGTCGACGTGTTGGTACACAATAAGCATATCAACCAGCTGAACAACGATTTGCGGTTGCAAGCCGAGACCCTTAACTCCGAACTTGAGACCGTCCGAGCCGAACGGGCTGCCTATTACCAGCAGTCGCTCGAACTCAAGAGTCAGCTCGACAGCTCTCAGACTCGTATTCCCGCGACCGAAGTTGCAGCACCTGTGGCTGAAGACTCTGCCCCCAAGCCCATCCTCTCCGACATGTTGCGCATCAAGAACCGTGCGGGCGACTTTGACTTTGCCCTGCCGCGCGAGAACGTCCTCTATGTTGAGACCGTCGACAACTACATTTGCATCAACTACCTCGACTGTGGTCGAGTGGCCACGCGCATCGTCCGCAACACCATGAAGCAGCTCGAGGCTCAGCTACAGCAAGAAGGCTTTGTGCGCTGTCACCGCCAGTATTTAGTCAATAAGCATAACATTAAGTCGGTGAGCAAAGAGAAAGATGGCATCATCATCCATCTGAATGGCTGCGACCGTGTGGTGCCTGTCGGCAAAACTTTTGCCACCCAGTTGCTGTAAGCCCCCTTCGTTATTATTTGACAGACTCTCGAACCTTTTCTTTCTCGGCCCTACGGGGTTGGGGTGTGGCTGTGACATCATGCTTATAGCCCCCTGGATGGAGGTTGAAAAGAATCACGGCAAAGATCAAAAAAAGCCACAGCAAATAAATTGCCGTGGCTTCACAAATTAACCTCAGTATTAACCAAACGCTCTGTTAATACAGTTGCAAAAATACGCACTATTTCAAATATGGCACAATAATAGTGGCGAAAGTCTGTATCGTGAGCCCTATTGCCCATTTTTATGGGTGAAGTGGTGTTGGAAATCGGGGGTCGTTCGGTAGCGTTTTAGCTATTTTAGGGGCGAAAAATGACTTTTTTGCCACTTTATTTGGCTTTTTGTCACATTAATCCTCCTTCATTGCCTCTTTTATGTAATTTTGCACCTTGTTTTATATTGGGTATAGTATTTTTTTGATATGTTGGGAAATTTGGAATGGGCACCTTTGCAAGTCGTTTATTTTGAGGTTTAAAGTATAGAGAATGCCTTATAATTGATAACTCATAAAAAATATAGTCAACTTAATTATTAACAAAAATCGTATCTGTTATGCAAAAACATGTACAAAGAATGTTGCTTTTGTTGGCACTTATTCTAGCAGTGCCATGGGCAATGAATGCACAGACGCTGACAGTGGCCAACGGGACGGCGACCAACACGTACATCCCGATTTATGGCTACTACTGCGATGCGGATCAGCACAACCAGATGGTTTATCCGTCGAGTATGTTGACCGACATGAACGGCAGCTACATTACGTCGCTGACGTTCTACCAGTCGCAAGTTGCCACATCGCCATGGGGCACCACGGTAACCGTCAAGTTGAAGGAGATTACCGACTCGGTGCTCACCGACCTTGTGTCGACCACTGGAGCTGTAACAGTGTGGACTGGTGTGGTGAATGGCACCACCGCCACACAGGTGTTCAACTTTACCTTACCCTACTCCTATCAGGGCGGCAACCTGCTGGTGGACATCACCACCACTGAAGCCACTTATAGTGAAAACTATTGGTACGGCATCACCCGCAGTGGCGCCTCTGTGTACGTCTACGGCTATGCTCCGCTTAATTCTATTTATGACGGTGACGATGGTGGCGTGGAGACGTTTCTTCCCAAAGCCACCTTCAGCTATTCTACTGGTTCATTCTGTTTGCCTCCTACCGACTTGTCTGTCTCTGTTGACGACGACGAGGTGGAGTTCACTTGGCCCGAAGCCACAGATCCTACCGGATGGGTAGTGGCATGGGGACCTAGCGGTTTCAATCCCGACACGGCAGTGGTCAACGTTGGCTCTGCCTACGACACTAGCTTTACGGTTAGCTATTTGCCGACTGGTATGTATGATGCATACGTAAGAGCCATCTGCTCTAGCGACAGCAGCGTTTGGTACGGTCCGGTCAGCTTTAGCGTGGGATTTGTTGTTATGAATATGGCTACCAGCGGTAGCGACACCTTGCGCACCTGTGCCGCCACGATATATGATGATGGTGGTCCTTCGGGTTCTTATAGCAACAGCATCAGTAGTTCCGAACTGGTGGTGTATCCTTCCGACAGCCTTCATGCCCTGATGGTCAGTGGCAGCTCTTATACAGAGAGTACGTACGACTATCTCCGCATCTATTCGGGTGTGGGAACTAGCGGCGAGACGCTGTTTGACGACTACGGAGTTTCGATGATGCAGAGCTTCGGTCCTTTCTACACAACTGGTCCTATCACTATTACTTTCCATAGTGATGGTTCGGTGCAGTATTCTGGTTTTGAAATCAATGTGAGCTGCGTGGATATTCCCGATTGTCCGCGACCGGAGTCGTTTGCCACGAGTAGCGTGCAGCCTAATTCTATAGATTTCCACTGGACCGACAACGTCGGTTCGGCGTGGACTATCGCTTATGGTCCCACAGGCTTTACGGTGGGTGACACTAATACCTCTTATGCCGACTTTACCGACACGATGGGCACCGTCACGGGTCTTACGGGCAATACGGTGTATGACTTCTACCTGATGGCAGTGTGTAGCTCTGACACCTCGTGGACACGTTTACTCACCGTACGTACGGCTTGCGATTTTATTTCCAGCCTGCCTTATCAGAACGGCTTTGAGAGCGACCCGTATTATTCGAGTGTGTCGTACGCCGACGCCTTCCCCTATTGCTGGAACCGTATCAACGATGCCACAAGTACGTACAACTACTATCCTTATATTACTACCACCACCAGCTATGTGCATAGTGGTACCAAGGGTATGTATTGGTACTTCACGACCTCGTCGGGTTATGCCATGAACGAGTATGCCGTGTTGCCGGGCATTGACACCAGCGTGTACAATATTTCTGACCTGACGTTGGCGTTCTATGCCAAGACCACTAGCACTAGCTACCATCCCGCTCCTATTGTGGGTGTGATGACCAACCCGACTGATG
>CAMYZD010000090.1 GCA_947303735.1 uncultured Bacteroidales bacterium
CTCGAACGAGTTCGGCTCTGCGCTCGACTTTGCAACGTTATTGAGATTCAGCCTCATCTAGGCTGTTGAAAAATCAGTCAGATATATCATAAGAGCCATTATTTTTAACATTATCTAGATTTCTGTGACATAGGTTGTTGTGAAGCGGAGTGATTTTTTTTTCATCTCCCATGTCAGTTTTTGTTTATTTTTGCATCTAATTATAGCAAACAAAATAAAATGTGGGAGTATGCCTTGACGTGAGATATGAAATACCGTTTGCACAAATTAATCCAGTATTATGCCTCGACATAGAGTTAATGAAGAAGATTTTTTGGCCGTGCTTGACAGCTGTCGTGGCACCATCTTCAAGGTGTGCCTGCTGTATACCGACCGTAGTCCCGAGGCTATAGAGGATCTCTTCCAAGAGATTGCCTGCAACCTGTGGGTGGGTTATGGCAAGTTCGACCATAAGTGCTCGGTCAATACGTGGGTCTACAAGGTGGCAACGAGGACGGCATTGATGCAGAAGCGGTATGCCCTGAAGCAGCCCACGTTCGTGAGCATCAGCAAGTCGATGTACGAGGAGGTTGCCGATACAGGGAAAGACGAAAGAATCAGCTATCTGTACGAACTGCTTGATATGCTGTCGGTGGAGGACAAGGCATTGATAGACATGTATCTTGAGGGAATTCCCCAGAAAGAGATAGCCCTACAGCTGGGGCTCAACGAGCTTGCTGTCAACAAGCGAATCAGTAGAATAAAAGAGAAACTAAAAAAGAAAAACAATGGAGAATAACAATCATTACACAGTAGACGAGTTGCTGGAGGCGTGGAAGACGGTGTCCGACGGGCTGTCGAGCCGCGAAGGCACCCATATCGTGCCGCGCAAACCTCTGAGGCGCGGCTACCTCACCTCCTTTCGGTTGCAATGCCTGCTACAGATGTTGCATACCCTGCTCTCGGTGGCGATGCTGATATGGGTGGTGTTGCTGGGGCAGCGCCGAGTGTACGACTGGCTGGGCCTAGTGCCCTATCTGGTTGCGAGCTGCCTATTGCTCTATACCTTGATGGCGGCTGTGTCGGAGTTGGTGAAGCTGGGGCGCGATGCCCCGTATAGGGTCGATGTAGTTCGGCGGCCGGCCGTGAGGCTGTTGCGCCCCGTCCCAACGGTCTCGGTTACGGCGGTGCTGATGTTTCTGCTCGTCGATGTGACCCCTGTCTATTCGGGAGAAATCATGCGTGCAAGTAATGCCAGGATAAAGGCCGAAGCGCTCAGCTCAGTGGAAAGTATGCGATGCAACCTATCAGCATCCATCATGCCAGCAGGGTGAAAAAAATATAGTGCACACACCGTAAAACCATGTAATGTACCTCCAATAATAGCCCTGAATAAGGGTTTAAACCCAAATCTAGCAAGTAAATCAACGAATTACAAATAGCACCCTGTAAAGATTAAGAAAGTCCAGTGAACTCACGTCCCATAAAACCGAAATTTTAGAACCCACGATAAGTAAGATGAAGAAAAAGGCAATAATAATAGTAGTAATAGCAATGCTATTGTTGGGCATGTTGGCATGCCTACTTTGTCCACGGGTGGTGCAGTTGGAGGAGTGCAGCGAAGTGTACCGGCGTTATGAAGGACTTGAAGGCATAGATGCCGCCTATATCAAAAACTACCGAGTAAACGACACCCTCACCCTGCCGGTGACCCTGCTCGAGGCGACCACCGATTCGGGGTGGGCGAGATTGGTAAGTAAGTTTAATGTACCGATGGAGATGGTTGAGCTGGCTAAAAGTAATCCCGATATAGATATATGGGTAGGTCAAGCACTAAAAGACAGGCCAGAGGTCTTGTGCGATGTGTCGGAGTTGAATGAAGAAGAAGCCCAAGAGTTGGAGATTATGACTATTTCGATGCAGATGCATACAATATGTATATTTCATACTTGTAACAAACAGGAAATGGATGCTATTTTTTATGAGAAGATTCCAGCAAATATATAAAAAGTGTCTAATTAAAAAAATAAAAAAATGAGAAGACAAATTAAAAAGTTGGCACTTTTAGCAGTGCTTGGACTTGCGTCAGTCAGTTGTACAAAAGAAAACGTAGTGAACGACACAGACATTGTGGTCACGGCGTACACGGCATCCTATATTGTGGATGGTCAGCAGTTTTACCTCAATCCCCGAACAGACGAGGAATGGTCTGCATTTTTAGATCGTATGCTCGCCTTAGCAGAAGAAGGGTACACAGTGCAGTTTTGGCGTGCTGGTGTTCAAGCATCATCCAGTAAGGAGAAGCTGACGTACACGACGGGCAACTATGAAGAGGCCAAGGAATGGTGCAAACAGAAGAAAGATGAAGGTTATTGGGTTACAATAACGTATGACCAATTAACAGGCCAGTATACTTGTATAGCTGTTCGTTAGAAAAGAATGCGCAGGCGACAATCGTGCCGCCTGCAAACTAAAAAAATGGAGACCCATGAAACTGATTAAAAAAAGCCCCGCACGAGACAGTGCGCCGGAGTGCGGGGCTAAAAAAAATTGAGGGCGCAAGGCGGGAAGAAGTAATCTTGCTTTTCTTATCGAACACTTCTCCCGCCCGCGGAAGCCCGAGGCATAGAGAGGTCTGATGCCGTTTTTATAACGCGAAAAGGCCGATTCTATTGTGCGGAAAGGTGAAAAAGTCTGCCCCCTCCACACAGCACGATTGCAGACTATGAACAACTTGAATGAGACCTGTTGCCGTTTCGCAAAAAAGATGTATATATGCATATGATAATAGACGCGCAGCAGAAACTAATTACAAACAATAAGTAACTGTTATTTATTAACCTAAATAAAAATGTCAAATGAAAAAAAAAGTAACACA
The DNA here is from genome assembly GCA_947303735.1 of uncultured Bacteroidales bacterium. Taxonomy (GTDB): domain Bacteria; phylum Bacteroidota; class Bacteroidia; order Bacteroidales; family P3; genus Colimorpha. The sequence goes on from CAMYZD010000090.1 coordinate 2,858, forward strand.
ATCAATCTTCCTTTGGCTCTGTATGCTGTGCGGCATGTCGTACGGACAGAATACGGGTTTTCTGTATAAAAATGGTATTGACGGTTGGCAGAATATGATTCGATATTGTAAGAATTGTGATAATTATATCACCTATTCCTATGGTGCAGCCGGTACTGAGAACCATTTTGCAATAACGGATATACAAAGTATTATGATTGATGCACATGTTGCCAGTGGTTATTATGTACAAGATTTCGAAATACTTGACAACTATGTTTTTTTCTGTGGATATAACGCTACAGGGTCGGGCTTTCTTGGCTGGTTTGATATAAATGATGTCTTCTACGACACGGGAACGCCAGGTCGAGCATACATTGACGAGACTTTAAGTATGTATGGCATTGAGTGGTTGGATAATATTGCGGTCTATTATGACGGGCAAAGAAAAATCCATATAGCAGGGGTTGGGCACCATATAGTGGCTGGTGTTCCAGCCGGTTATAAGGCGTTTGAGGCAGTTGGCACTATCCCCAATAATATGCAGTACCGTGTCGCCGACTTAATCGGGTCAGGCTATATGCCTAAATTAACTGTTACCGATAACTATGTCGTATATGTTTCTGATGAAAAAAACTCATGTGGCACGGGTATTGGGTATATGCTAGAGCCATTCCCTAAAGACGATATGTTTGCTTCGCCGACCCACCCCACATTCTTTTTTCAAACAGTAGTAGCGGCTACTTGTATACCTCCTAATGCATATGACCCTTATTTGATGTTTGATATTGCTTTTAAAAACCAGAATACAATAGCAATATGCAATTATCGATGTGGATTCAGCACTTATTATATAGGCACATGTAATTATTCAATAGACAACAACTTTGAATTTGTTCTTAGGGAGTTTGATCTGGCACCGCTGCTATCCAACAACCCTATACAGATGATCTCAGAAGGTCGGGCCATTCTTCCTCTAAACGTAGGGAGTATAAGGAAATTAGCATACGATCGGCGGACTAAGTACTATATCACATTGTTTCGCAATGAGGTATCTGCCGGGGTGGACGAAGATGGCATTCTTGCAATGGACTATTCATCTGGATCTGTTCCAACAACGGCACAAGCAACATACCAGCAAGCCTATTCTAGTGGATTTCTATGGGACATGTGCCTTAACGGCAGTTCCAGATATACGGCAAGCGGCTTTGATTGGTCATCATACCATAATTACTATTTTTGGCAGGACGATATTATCTCAAATGCATCTTCTTGTGCTAACTATATAAACTATAATGTTGTTAACAATAATGGTGTCGAGCCCAAGCCAGACGTATGCCTATCAAATGTGGTTGGTTGGATAGTTTTGAACTTTATTCCAAATATGGATCCAGAGATTCATGTAGATAACAACGGTTTGTTATGTAATTAAAAAATGCCGTTTCGCAAAAAAAGTGTATATTTGCAAATGGAAATAGACGTGTAGCAGGTGCTGTATACGTATAGCAAGTAACTGTGGTCTATCAACTTAAATTAACCTCTATTAACCGTATGATTCGCTCTTATGTTGCATGTGACTGATTTTTATCAACCTTTCTCGATGTCGCTTTTCTCCGCGACGTTGAGTAATAGTGTTGTCCTTGACCCCACACTGTGTCCCTTGTGTGGAGCTATTAAGGTTCAGCATTTTCGATGCTGTTGAATAATCCGTCATATATAGCATAAGGGCGATGAAATTAAAAAAAAAAATGATATCATGAAAAAGACAATAATGGTATTAGCAGCCATGATGGCTCTGTTTGCTGGGATGCATAATGCCAAGGCCCAGCGACCCGTCGGGGACACGATTATTGGTGCGGACTCGACATACATGTATTATATTTATGATTGGTGGCGGTGTGCAAACCACATTCCAGAGGCACCGCAGTGGTACACACTATCAGGTATTGAAGAATTACTATTTCAACTAGCATATTTGAATAACGCCAGCGTACAGTCGTGTTACACTGGGCCGAGACCTGATATGTATGATGCAAGTGGGCAGTCTGATTGGTTCAACTATCCCGCAGGCAACAACATCAGGGGTGTGCAGATGGTGACGGACCGCCCAATCAAGGTTTTGGGCGTGGCGGCGTGTGGATATGCGCAGGAGCCCCGCGACACGACCCTTTCCTGGTACCTTTACGAGTTGTCGTCGGGAGCACCTACTGAAGGACATGTCTTCCCTAATATGCGCGACATAACGCTGTCAGGCCGGTTTACCGACTCGCTGATGCTGTTGAAGCCTACCGCCGCCGACCCCATTTATCTGGCGGGCGGTCCGTGGCGGGTGGAGGATGCGCACCGATACATGCCTCTGCCCATGTGGGTTGACGGGCCGAGGGGTGACACCGTGACTTATGCCCCAAACACGGCAATACGCCCAAATATAGTTTATGACTCCTCGCCCATTGTGCCACTATATGAGGTGATGTTCGACAAACCACAAGTGGTGACAGACTCCTTTATTGTGGCAGGCACAGCCAATAACAACGAAGGCAGCTATGAGATGCAATGTTTGCCTAACAATCGGAATATGTCTCAAAGGATGTGGCTGTGGAACAAACGGCCGACTCGCTATTGGACTGCAACCTACTGGTACAACCCCGATGTGATAGGTGTGCAGACGAACCCGGGTATTGATACAAGTCTGAATATCCTATGGTATAAATATCGCACCGCACCTTGGCTAAAATTAAATCCATGGGAAGAATTGGATATATATGTATATGAGGGCAATGTCATTTGTAAAGAGATGTACGCCCCTGTCATCTTTCCCATCATCGACCCGAGCTTTGACACGGTGATATGCGACGAGGTGAGAGACTTGCGGTTGGTGGAGGCGACTGACACGTCGCTGACGATGATGTGGACCGGAGGCAACAACGTGGAGTGGGAGGTACAGTATACGGAGGTGAACGGCTGGGACGCGTGGACGGTGACGACGACAGTGCCGATGGTGACGCTGACAGGGCTGCATGAACGGACAAACTACATGGTGCGTGTGCGTGGCAAGTGCGAGGAGGACGGCGAGTATGGAGCATGGAGTGACGTGGCGGACGTGTACACCGATGTGCACCACGAAGACCCACCAGACCCGTTGTCGGTGAGCAACCTGGACCGCTTTACGCAGATGATGCCCAATCCTGCTAGTGGGCAGGTGTCGGTGCTTTCGAGCTATAGGCTGAGCCGCGTGGTGGTGTACGACCTCGCGGGGCACGCAGTGTTAGAGCAGGAGGACGACGGCCTGACGACGACGTTCGACGTGAGCGGGTTGGCGAAGGGCGTGTACGTGGTTGCCATCCACACGCCTGCTGGTATCGCCACGAAGCGCTTGGTGGTGATAGAAGGGAAATAGTTATTAAATTGAAAAGTGAAAATTGAAAAGTGAAAATTAGTGACCAGTGATCAGTGATCAGTGACACGAAATTAAGTGATTAGTGAATAGTGATTAGACAATACAAATCAACATATCAACGTATCCACATATCCACATATCAACAGGTCACAGGTCACAAAAATGCACTCATATCACTGGTCACTAAAAAACTATTGAGGTAAGAACTATGAACTAAGAGTTAAAATAAATTGAAAATTGAAAAGTGAAAATTGAAAATTTGGATGGCTCCACGTATATCGCGTATTTGCACGTATTTTGAGAGTTGAGTGGGCTGGCTTCTAATTAGTACGCCGAAGGCTGGCATGACGGTCTTCGGCGTACTGCCTGTGGATATTTCTTTTGAGGGGACAATGGTCTCACCCCTATTGTTATTGTTATTGTCATCATGTGCCGTTTTATCCCACTTTTTTTTCTCAAAAGTGGCACCCTATTTTTTGGCTTTTTGGGTATAATATAAGGTGGGTTCTAAAAATAGGATTAAACGGACGTAAGTCCACTGGACTTCCTTAATCCTACGGGAAATAAATAATGATAATCAACGAGTTTTTATTGAACGAAAAGCCCTAACGGGCTATTTTTAGAGGTTGCCATAAGAAGCTGTTTAAAATTTAATTCAATGTATTTGCTTGATATGGGAGTGTACTAAATAATCTCCCTGCCTGTGGCGGAAATCCAGAAATCTTGGAGAAATTAGATTTTTCACTCGGGGTGGGTATGGGGAAGCTTCGCTGTAGGTTCGCTGTGGGTTCGCTTCATGACCGCCCCTAGAAGCGAAGAAACGGTTGAGATAAGAACTATGAACTAAGAATGAAGAGCTTTATTAAAGTGAAAAGTGAAAATTGAAAATTGAAAATGAGAATTCGTTAATGTGTTAATTCGTTAATCTTTGATGCGCCAAGGACTAACACATTCACACATTCACACGTTTACACATTCAAATGTGCTCGTATCACAGACGTAAGTCCATAGGAAATACGCCGAAAAAGGACAATACTTTTTGCGACAATACATTTGTCCTATTTAACTTCCAATTTAACTTCCCGTTTTAACTTCCAATTTAACTTCCAATTTAACTTCCTATTTAACTTCCTATTTAATTTCCGATTAAACTTCATTAATAGGGCTTTTTTGATTTGTGCTGGCTCCGCCAGCGGCATACTTTTTAGTTTTTAGTTCTTACTTCTTACTTCAAAAATTGTGCTGGGGGGTGGGATTTGGGGAATCATCGGTTGTCGGTCTGCGGAGTTGATGGGGTGTTGATAAATAAATAGTTTTTTTAGGCAATATTTTATATGTGGGTTCGTTATAGTGAAAAAGTCTGTTGTATTATGAATCGTCTAAGTTGTCTTATATGTGTTGTCCTGCTGACTGTCGGCACAGCCTTGGCGCAAACAAATGTCACCATACATGGCGAGGTGGTGAACGGCGCAGGTAAGGAGGTGACGCTATACCGCTATAGCGATATGCTGACACGTACCGAGGTGATGGTGGACCATACGGTGATAGGGGCGAACCGCACGTTTGAGTTGAAGGCCTATGCTAATTATCCCACCATGATGATAATGCAGATAGAGAACTACAGCCAGTCGTTCTTTGTGGAGCCGGGGCGGGACTACGAGGTGTATGTGCCACGGTTTGACTGGGACTTGGACGAGAAGAAGAACGTGTTTTTGAGTCCCGAAGTGCTGCCGTTGGAGTTTGTGAATATGCCATCGGACGAGTTGAATGGGCTGATATCGAACTTTGAGGCGGTGGTGGCGGACTATATAGACGGGCACCGCATCTATTTTGATGCCCGCTTCCGACCGCAGAAACGCTATTTCGACAGCCTGGAATTGGTGGTGGCCAAGAAGGCTCCCGACACAAAGAATGAGTTCTTCAACCGCTACAAGCGCTATCAGTTGGCAAGTATGCGCTATAGCCTGCATTTCAGCACACGGCGCCAGATGGTGAATAAATACATCAAGGGGCAGCCTATCCTGTACTACGACGACAATTATATGGCGTTCTTTACTACGCTGTTTGCCAACACGGTGTCGAAGGGCACCAACAAGATACCGGCTTGGCAGATAGGGAATTGGGTGAATACGTTGAACGTGAAGGTGCTGCTCGACTCGCTGGGGACAGATACGTTGCTGAGGAATGAGCAGGTGCGGGAATTGGTGGCGTTGGAGGCGATGCAGGAGGCATACTATCAAAACCGCTACTATGAGAGTGGTAAGGTGGTGAGGATGATAGAGATGATAGGGGCGCAGAGCAAGTTTCCGGAGCATAAGGAGCTGGCAAAGCGGCTGGCTGCAAGTCTGAGGAAGCATGAGGAGGGGGCGGAGGTGCCGACGTTCTCGTTGCCTGATGTGGAGAAGCGGACGGTGAGCCTCGACAGCATGAAGGGCAAGTGGGTGTACCTTGCCTTTGTGAGGGTGGGCGACCCCAACTGCGTGGCGGAGATAGAGACGATGGCTCACTTTAAGGACAGCGTATATGCCAAGAATAAGAATGTGGAGTTTGTGTGCGTGAGTTGCGACCGAGAGTTCCAGAAGATGTACCACTTCTTGAAGAACACCAAGCGTGGGAAGAAGTACAATTGGACCTGGCTGCACTTCAACGGCAACTACAAGTTGCTGGAGAGCTACGGAGTGGTGTCGTACCCGCACTTTATACTGATTAATCCTGAGGGGCAGCTGCAATACACGGTCACCCCGTCGCCGGCCAGCGGCATATTGCTGC
>CAMYZD010000091.1 GCA_947303735.1 uncultured Bacteroidales bacterium
AGCCGACGTTGATATATACTCCGGCATGCGTGACGATGGAGTTGTTGCGCCGGAAAATGATGCGTATGCCGTTGTCTAAGGTAAAGTATTCGTACAAAGGGGGTAAGGGTTTTAGGGTTTATATGTTGATACGTTTATATGTTGATACGTTTATATGTTGATACGTTTATATGTTGATACGTTGATATGTTGATACGTTGATATGCTGGTATGTTGATATGATGTGAGCCGTATAAACTTATCAACTTATCAACGGCAAACAATTCGAGGTTTTAGGGTTTTAGGGGGTTGGGTTTTTCTTCGCTTTTGGGGGAGTGCAGCAGGGTGAAGCCCATGACGGTGAACATGATGCCGGCAAGGGTTTCGAGGGTGTCCTCGCTGATGAAGGAGATAAGGAGTATGCAGAGGAAGGCGGTAAAGAGCGCATGGCGGCAGTAGCGGTTGAGGACGATGGCTCGTGCAAAGAAGAAAAAGATGAGCAGGAACCCCGTCAGCCCGAAGGCAAGCAGGAAGTTGAGGTATTGGTTGTGGGTGTGCAGGTCGGTGTCGGCAAGAGGGGAGTGGATTTGCTCCAACCGGCGGTGGCATTGGTCAACCACATCGCCTGTCCCGACCCCGAAGAGCGGATGTTCAAGGAATAGATGCGCGGCATTGCGCCACAGCTCCAACCGCTGGAGGAAAGAGAAGTTGCTTACACTGCGGTAGCAGCGGTAGTTTTCGTATTCGTAGAAAAGGACGTAATACATTTTGCGTGGCCCGTGCTGTATGTAAACGGGGTTGGCAATGCCTTTCTCGATGGCGGCGATGTCGCAGGGCTGCAGATGGGTCATGCCGAGACTGTCTTTTGTTAGCCCCATGCCGTTGAGATAGCGCAGCAGGGTGGGATAGATGCTGTAGCCGTTGGGTGTGATGGAGTCGAAAGGAAGATTGCTGTATTTGGGCCACTCCCGACGCATCTCTTTTTCGCAGACGTATTGGTGGACATAGTTGCCGTTTTCTATCAGGCCGTCGTCAAGGTGCTGATAGGGGTTGCCGTTGACGGTGCTGGCGGGAAGCGGCTGGGTGTAGATTTGCTGCAGGTGGTAGTAGTCGTGGTGGTAGATGCAGGTAAGACCGACAGTGAATAGGAGGACGGCGGCAACAGTGGCGGTGGCAATGATTCGCGGGGTGCGGCTCAGGTGTCGTCGGTAGGCTATCAGGAGCACCACGGCAGTGATTAAGAGGATGATGAATGCCGTGTAAGCATGCAGCATGAGCAGAAAGACGATGAACCAAGCGGAGAGGAGCAAGTTGATGATGTACAGCCACAGACGGCGGTGCTTGAAAGCGGCATAGATGAGCAGTACAAGGGTTAGGCAGATGTTGAGGCCAAAGCGGATGTGTGAGATATGGGGCACGAGGTTGCGGTAGGGGAGGTCGGGCATAGTGAAGTAGCGCACCAGTCCCACTATCGACATGACGAAGATGGTGGTGACATAGGCGAAGCCAACGGGGAGCAGTTCTTTGCGGCTGAGCGGCTTTGTGGTGAGCACCACGAGCGGGATGGCTATCAGGGGAAGTTTCTTTTGCATGTCGAAGAGACCGTAGCTGAGGTTCTCGGTGCCAATGAGCCACAGCAGGTGCACTGCCCCCAGGACAAGGAATGCCTGGAGCAGATGGTTCTGTTTGAAGTTGGAGAACTTCTCCCGCCAGTTCCATTCAATAACCCAGTTGGCCAGCAGCAGCACCCACAGCAGGTTGGTGAAAAATACCGATGTGGTCATACTGATAGCCAGCAGAAAGATGAGGGCTACGTAGATTGTTCTATGAATACGGGTACGGATGGCAGTAGGGATTGGTATTTAACAATCGGTCTTCTCTATCGACTCAAGAGCCGGCGGTATTCTTCGGAATTGGAGAGAATCTCCACAGCTTTTTTCACGTCGGGGTCGCTCCGCAGGGAACTCTCTATGCACCCTTTGCGGTAGTAGTAGTGCACCAGGATGGCATCCTGGAGCAGTTCACTCACTTCGCTGCGGTTGCGCATCAGGTCCTCTTTCTTGGCCTCCTTGTAGGTCTTTTCCAGTTGGTCAATCTGTTGCTTCAGATTGTCCATGTAGTTCTCTTCCTCGGCCACCTTGCGCAGGTCGTTGATGATGTTTTCGGTGTAGGTGGTGTAGTCGTAGGTCTTGTCGGACAGATAGTCGATAAAGTCTTGATATATCTCGTCGGTAATCACGAAGTCGTGCGGCGACGGGATGGTCTCGTGTTCGCGGTGGAACTTGATGGCGTAGTTGAAGAAGTGGAAACGGTTGTAGAGAGCCATAGATAGGAGAGAGGTGGTCTCGTGTTCCACCTCCACATCGGGCTCGATGCCGAAGCCGTCATATACGGTGCGCCCGTTGCGGGTTTTGAAAGCGGTCTTGAGCGAGTCGGGCACCTTGGTGGCGCGTCCGTTGGCGTCGCGGTGTTTGTAGTCGATTGCCTGGATGCAGCGGCCGCTGGGGATGAAGTATTTGGATACGGTGACTTTCATCTGGCTGTTGTAAGGCATGGGCAGGATGTTCTGAACCAAGCCCTTGCCGTAAGAGCGTTCTCCTATGATGACGGCTCGGTCAAGGTCCTGGAGGCTGCCGCTGACAATCTCGCTGGCCGATGCACTCTGACCGTTGATAAGCACTGCCACCGGGATGTTGAGGTCTTCGGGAGTCATGCGGGTGCGTGACTTTAAATTCTTGGAAGCGATTTTGCCTTTGGTCTCCACGACCAGTTCGTTTTGCTTCACCCAGATGTTGACGATATCTACAGCTTCGCCCATCAGGCCGCCCCCATTGCCGCGCAGGTCGAGGATGATGCCTTTCATGTCGGGGTGGTCGCGTTTCAGCCGCTTGAAAGCCTCGCGGACATTCTTGGCGGCGTCCTGCGTGAATTCGTCAAGGCGGATATATCCCACATTCCCGTCAACCATACCGGAGTACGAAACGTTGGGGAGCCGGATTTCGGCGCGGGTGATGGTGACGTCGAACTCTTTGCCTTCGCGCTCCAGGCGCAGGGTGACGTTGGTGCCGGCTTGTCCGCGCATGGCGCTGCTCACGTCGGCGTTGTTTTTGCCTTCGGTGCTTTCACCGTTCACGGCGAGGATTCGGTCGCCTATCTTCAGTCCGGCCTTGTCGGCAGGCAGTCCTTCGTAAGGCTCGGCGATGTAGATTTTATCGCCCTCTTGATGGATGAGGGAGCCGATGCCGCCATATTGCCCCAGCACTTGCATCTTGACATCCTCCATGTCGCTCTCGGCAAAGTAGTTGGTATAGGGATCCATCGAGGCCAGCATGGCGTCGATGGCCACTTTCATGGTCTTTCCGGGGTCAACATCGTCAACATAGTTGGTATGCAGGTTTTTGTAAACGTTGGCAAAAATCTCCAGATTCTTTGAGATTTCAAAACCTTTGTCGTTCTGTCCCCAGGCCGTCATGCCCAGGACTACAAGCAGTGTGAAGAAAATGCGTGTTTTCAATTTCCAAATATCGTTTAATCGTTCAACTTTCTTATGCGTTAAAATTTTTGTCTTCCCTTCTCATCTCCTTGATTTTTAAGTCAAGGGGAGAGACAAACCAGACCACATCCCCGTGTTGGAACAGGGTGTCGGCTGACGGGTTTAGCATGTATTCTTTTCCGCGTTCGATGGCAATCACCATTGACTGATAGGCGCTCATGAAGTTGGAGTTCTTGATGCTGGTGCCAATCAGATGGCTGCCTTCCGATACCTCAAGGCGGTAGGTGTTAATCTCATTGTCCGTGTGGTCGTGTATCAGCATGTCGGGTTCCACTTCCACCACAGCGCGCACTTTGGCCAGCTGCTCCTCGTTGCCCAGCACGGTCAGCCTGTCGGTGGGCATGATGATCATGTCCTTGTCGGGAAGGTCGAATATCTTCCCAGCCCGTTCTATCGACACCAGGTTTACGCCATAGTCCTGCCTCAACCGAGTGTTCATCAGTGTGACACCGGCCAAAGGCGAATAGGCGGTCACCGTCATCCGCTCCATGATGAAGTTTTTCTCCAGCGACTCGGGTATCTTGAACGAGTTCTGAGCCTGCCGCTGATAGAAATTGGTCACAAAGTGGTCTTCTATGCGGTTGTAGAAGTCTGTGGCTCGGCGCGACATCAGCACCGCCATCACAATCACAATGGCCACCACCACAAGCAAGCCTACGGCCAGATGCACATAGGTGGAAACCACCCAGCCCACAATAAACAGGGTGATAAAATAGCGCAGAGCCAGAAGGGGAATCACAGCCACCTGGCTGTGGTTATAGGTGTGCAGCATCTTCCTGATGCGTTCGCGGTTTACGTTCTTCACCGCCAGAGCCCACAGGAACGGTGCCATAATCAGCAGTGTTGCAATCATGCCCAACAGGTTGCCCCAGATGGCCGGAATCTTCCAAGCATCGAAGGTGTTGTTGATAAGCGGCCTCAGCCACAGGGAACTCAGCAGTCCGAGCGCCACCAGGATGGCACTGTAGAAGAGTATGGATGTCAGCTGCTTTCTTACAAAAGTGCTCAGTTTCTTCTCGTGTGTGTTCACCCGTCCGGAACTGCTGTACCGCTCCAATGCCTGTTTGAAGCGCATGGGGAGTTTGGGGTAAATCCACTCGTATGCGGGAAGCCCTGCTTTAATCATGTAGGGGGTGACAAAGGTCGTCAGTATCGACACCGTCACGATGATGGGGTAGAGATTTGGGTCAATCACATGGTAGCTCAGACCCAGCCCGGCAATGATAAAGCTGAACTCACCTATCTGGCAGAAGCAGAAACCGCCCTGCATGGCAGTCTTAAGGGGTTTTCCGCTAAGCAGGATACCTGTTGTGGCCGATAACGACTTAAACACCACGATGGTGCCTGCAATAATCAGTATCGGTCCGATATATTTCACCAGCACCTCGGGGTTCACCAGCATGCCCACCGACACGAAAAACACCGCACCGAACAGGTTCTTGATAGGGGTGATGATGCGGTGAATCACATCGGCCTCGATGGTCTCGCTTAGGATGGCACCCATCACAAAGGCACCCAGAGCTGTGGAAAAGCCGGCAAAGTCTGCCAGCACCACCATCCCAAAGCACAAACCCACAGCCACAATGCACAGCGTCTCTTCCGTCATCCATTTCCTCATCCAGCGCAGAAACGTCGGGATTAGGAATATGCCGAAGGTAAACCACACTATCAGCGAGAACACCAGTTTCACCAAACTCAAGCCCAGCTCTGCGCCGTTGAAACTCTTACCCACACTCAGTGTCGATAGCACCACCAGCAGCAGCACCGCTATCAAATCCTCCACCACCAGCACCGCCGTCACCGTGCTTGTGAAACGCTGCTGTTTCAGTTTCAGGTCGTCAAACGACTTGATGATAATCGTTGTGGAGGAAATCGAGAGCATGCAGCCCAGGAAGATACTGTCCATGTTGCCCATGCCCAGCAGGTGCCCCACCGTGTTGCCGATGACGAACATAATCACCAGCTCCGTCAAAGCCGTGATGGCTCCTGTGGCACCCACCCGCTTCAGTTTCTTGATGCTGAACTCCAAGCCCAGAGCAAACATCAGGAACACGATGCCGATGTCGCTCCACACGTGGACGTTGGAGTCGTCGGTAATGGCGGGAAACCAAGGGAAATAGGGACCGATAAAGAAACCCGCCACAATATAGCCCAATACCAAAGGCTGCTTCAGCCACTTGAACACAATCGTGATGGCGCCGGCAGTAATCAGTATGATGGCAAGATCCAGAAAGATAGGCGGTAGTGACGACATATACACTTTTTTATACCCTCCATAACGTGCCTTTCACTTTATTATTGCCCTTTCTGCGCTTTTTTTCTGCCAACGGCAAAAACTTGATGGATGAATTGTGTTTTGTCGAAATTTATTTGTACCTTTGCATTTGCATTTAATCTGTTAAATAAATATATTGTTATGATACAAAAACATTTACGACTCTTACCGCTCTTTGCAATGCTTGCCTTTGCATCAGTCTCTTCCGCACAGGTGGATTTCACTCCCATCTTCACCCAGATAAAACTCGAAGCCCGTGCCGATTTCGACTACTACCACACCAACACCCACGAAAGCTTTTTCGGCACCCGCGCTAACGAAAACCAATACGGTTTTCACGGTCGCTACTTCAACTTCGTCATCGGCGGCCCGCTGGGCGAGAAGTTCAGCTATTTCTTCCGTCAGCGCATTGTGGCCACACCGGGCGACGTGAGCCTGTTCGACAACACCGACTTCCTTTACCTCAACTACATGCCCTCCAAGAACTGGATGATACGTGTGGGTAAGGACGCTTTGGCCGTGGGCGGCTTTGAATACGATGCGCCTCCTATCAATGTGCTCTTCAGCACCCACTATTGGGATAACTTCTATTGCTTCCAGCCGGCTGTCGCCGCCGCCTACAAGACCGACGACGCCAACCAGATGTTCCTCCTGCAGGTGGCCAACTCCCCCTACGTACACTACGGAGCCGGTCTGGGCTTTGCTCCCGGCAGCGAGTGGAAAAGCGGATTGCTGTCGTTCAACGCCTTCTACAGCGGCAAGTTCGGCCACTTCAAGGTGCTGCACTCTGTGAACATGTTCGAGCGCCCCGACCACAAGTTCATGAACTACATCGCCCTCGGCCATGAGCTGGAGTACGACAAGTGGGACATCTATGTTGACCTTATCCACCGAGCCAACGCCCTCAACGACTGGGGCAACACCTTTGCCGTTGTCAGCTGTGCCAACCTGTATTTCAAGCACGGTTTCAACATCTTTGTCAAAGGAGCCTACGAGCAGAACAAATCCAACGAGGTGATTCCCAACTATGGCGTTGACGGTCTCTTCGACTGCTTTGGTGAAGCGGGCCACACTTACCTCACCTACGGTCTCGGTGCCGAATACCGTCCCGAGGCCTGCCCCGACTTCCGCTTGCACGCTTTCCTCGCCAACCGCCGCACCACCTACTCCGAGATCTTAAACATTGACGACATATCCCCTGTCAACAATGTGACGCAAAACTCCCTGCGTTTCAACATCGGCATCACCTGGGATATGGACATCCACCGTATGCTCAAAGACCGCATTGCCAAAACCCTCAGCGAGAAATCCGCTATTGAGTAACCCATTGACACAATCCCGTTTTAACGCGTTAATACATTCTACATTATGCCGCTACATCAGCCCATCCGCAAAATGACAACCGAATACGCCCACTGGGTAGAGCGTCTATTCGGCAAAGTGTTTAAAAATCCGCTCAAGTTCACCAGCAAGCGCTCCATCGAGGCCATCCTGTTCCTCGTTATCTTTGTGGGCTTCTTCTGGTTCCTGGCCTATCGCATGACCCTGCCCCACATGCTCAACACATTTATGCAGACCGCCTATCAGCTCCTGCTCGAAACAGTCTTCTACATTATGGCTATCTGTGTTCTGATGGGAGGCATCAGCAAACTGCTTATCGAGTTCGGTGTCGTGCGACTCATGGAGAATATCCTCCGGCCGTTGATGAAACCGCTCTACAATTTGCCCGGTGTGGCAGCTTTGGGTGCCGTTATGACCTTCCTCTCCGACAACCCCGCCATCATCTCCCTGGCCCACGACAAAAACTTCTCCCAGTATTTCAAGAAGTACCAGCTGGTGTCGCTCACCAACTTCGGTACCGCCTTCGGCATGGGTCTCGTGGTGCTTGCCTTCATGATAGGCAAGGGCTTCGGTAGTGGTGCCGCTGTGGGTATCCTCGGTGCCTTTATCGGCAGCATCGTATCCACCCGACTCATGCAGCGTTTCACCCTTAAGAGCTATCCCGAAATGGATGCTCCTGTTGTGGAAGGCTCCACCGAGGGCAACGAACAGGTGATATCCTACAAGAGCGAAGGCAGCGTGCTGCAGCGTTTCCTCAACGGTGTGCTCGACGGTGGTAAAGATGGTGTCAGCATCGGCCTTGCCATCATCCCCGGTGTGCTCTGCATCTCCACCATCGTCATGATGCTCACCTTCGGCCCCTCGGGCGAAAACGGACAATACACCGGCGCTGCTTACGAAGGCGTTCCCGTCATCACCATGCTGGCCGACAAAATCAATGTGGTCTTCGACTGGCTCTTCGGCTTCAAATTCGGTGCTCTCGTTTCCTTCCCCATCACCGCTCTCGGTGCCGTAGGTGCCGCCCTCGGTCTTGTGCCTCGCTTCATTTCCGAAGGCATTATCGACAACAACGCCATTGCCGTTTTCACCGCTATGGGTATGTGCTGGAGCGGCTATCTCTCCACCCACACCGCCATGCTCGACAGCCTTGGCTATCGCAACCTCATCGGCAAAGCTATCGGTGCCCACACCATCGGAGGCCTCTGCGCCGGCATCGCCGCCCACTGGCTTTGGGTTCTGTTCAGTCTTATTTTCTAAGGCATGAACCTGAAAGAAACACTTGGACGTTTCCGCGTTAGGCAGAACAAACCCACTCTATATTCCGACGAAGAGCTGGAGGAACACCAGTGCCCCAACTGCGGTCACGTGTTCAAGGGCAACTACTGCCCCATCTGCTCGCAAGGAGCCGGCGACGGACACATCACATGGAAGTGGGTCGGCAAAAGCATCCTCGACGTGTGGGGTATGGACAGCCGCTCCCTTCCCAACACGCTGCTGCAGCTCCTGTGGCGCCCCGGCCACCTGATCGGGGACTATATCGGCGGCCACCGGCAGATATGCTACAAACCCGTCAACATGCTCTTCATTGTGGCGCTGGCCTATGTCATCCTCA
>CAMYZD010000092.1 GCA_947303735.1 uncultured Bacteroidales bacterium
TTGAAGACTAACCTGAAGATTAATTATTAAGAATTAAGAATTAAAAGCTGCCAACCTATCCAGTTATTTTTAATTTTTAATTTTTAATTTTAAATTCTTAATTTAGAGAAATGTTCACACTCTTCAAGAAAGAACTCGCCAGCTTCTTCTCCTCGCTAATAGGATATCTGACCATCATCGTCTTCCTCGTACTCACCGGTCTGATGTTATGGGTATTTAAGTCGGACTTCAACATTCTCGACTACGGCTTTGCCAGCATCGACGGGCTGTTTATCGTAGGCCCATTCCTCTACCTGTTCCTCATCCCCGCCATCACGATGCGCATGTTTGCCGAGGAAAAGAAGAACGGCACCATGGAGCTATTGCTGACCAAGCCCTTGAGCGAGATGAAACTCATCTGGGCGAAATGGCTGGCAGGCGTTGCGCTGGTGCTCATCTCACTGCTGCCCACCTTGGTGTGCTACTACAGTGTGGTGGCTTTGGGCGACCCTGTAGGCAATATTGATACCGGCAGCGTGGTGGGTTCCTACATCGGTCTGCTGCTGCTAGGCGCAACCTTTGTCGCCATCGGACTGTTTGCCAGCTCCATTACCAACAACCAGATAGTCGCCTTTATCCTGGCTGCCTTGATGAGTGCCTTCATGCACCTGGGGTTTGAGGCCATATACAATATGGGCATCCTCGGCAACGCCGACCTGCTGGTGCGCTCACTGGGCATGAGCTATCATTACGAATCTATCAGTCGTGGAGTGATAGACAGCCGCGACGTGATATATTTTGCCAGTGTGACGGCCATCTTTATGATGGCGACGCGCATCGTGTTGCAAAGCCGCAAATGGCAAGGCTGGCGCAACAAGAAGGACCAAAGGCGGAGCCATTGGATTGAGTTGGGCGCCGGCGTACTGATTGTGGTGTTTGTCAACGTCATCGGCTACTATGTCTTCGGCCGTTTGGACCTCACTTCGGAGAAACGATACACCCTCTCGAAATCGACCAAGAGCCTGTTGAAGAAGATCGACGAACCTGTGTTGTACCGCGTGTACTTGGAGGGCGAGTTCCCAGCCGACTTCAAACGCCTGCAGAACGAGACCAAGGAGATGCTCAACCAGTTCCGCGCCTACAACAAGAATGTGCAGTACGAGTTTGTGAATCCCAACGACTTTGAGAACCAACAGGAGCGACAGGTCTTCTATCAGAAACTGGCACAGAAAGGCATCCAGCCCACTCAGATACAGGTGAGCACCGCCAACGGTGTGACCACACAGGTGCTGATACCTGCCGCCGACGTCATCTATAAGGGCAACGAGACCTCCATCCAATTACTGCAAAGCCAGAAATATGTCGACCAAACCCAACTGCTTAACAATTCTATCCAGAGTTTGGAATACGTGCTCTCCAACGCTATCCGCGCCTTGTCGCAAGGGCAGAAGCCCAGCGTGGCATTTATGCGTGGTCACGGGGAATTGGCCCTGCCCAATCTGTCGGACATGATCGGCTCACTCTATGAATACTACAACCTGGACACCGTACGCATGGACGAAAACATCAACTCGCTCACCACGCGGGTATTAGACGCAAAAGACTCCACCTACCGTTTCCGGAACAAATACGACCTCATCATCATTGCCAAGCCCACTAAGCTGTTCAGCGAAAAAGACCTCTACATCCTTGACCAATATGTGATGTATGGCGGCAAGTTGCTTTGGCTGGTGGACCCGCTGGACGCCGACCTAGACAGCCTTGCCCACGCCGGACAGGCAGTTGCCACACGCTATCCCCTCAACATTGACGAGATGCTGTTCACCTATGGTGCCCGCATCAATCCCGACCTCATCATGGACATCCGCTGCCGTCCCATCCCCATGACGGTGGGCATGGTGGGCGAGAAGCCCCAGATACAATTCCAGCCCTGGATGTACTTCCCCGAGATTGTGCCACTGTCGCAACACCCCATAGTCAGAAACCTCGACCTAATCAAGACCGACTTTATCAGCAGCATCGACCTAATTGACAATGATATTGAAAAGACCGTCCTGCTTGCCACATCGGAATTCTCACGCGTGAAAAACGCACCTGCCATTTACGACCTCAACGAAGCCAAGATAGAACCCGACAGAAGGCTCTACAACCGACAGAACATCCCTGTAGCCGTATTGCTCAGTGGCAGTTTCAAGTCGATGTTCCGCAGCCGCCTGACGCCCGACTTCATGGAGATTCCCGAGATGGGCTACCGCGAAGCCAGCGACAGCACTAGCATGATCGTCATATCCGACGGCGACATCATCAAGAACCGTTTCAACTATAACGACGGCACAGGCTATCCTCTTGGCTATGATTTCTACACCGAAACGATGTATGCCAACAAGGAACTCCTACTCAACTGCGTCGACTATCTGGTGGGCGAAGAGGGCTCCATTGCCAGCCGCTCACGCGACATCAAAATCCGCAAGCTCAACGTGATGAAGTGCAAAGAGGACGGAGGCCGCTACAAACTACTCAACATCCTGCTCCCCTCGGGAATCATCATCCTTGCAGGAGTTGCCATTTTCATCATCCGTCGCAAAAAATATCGTAAATAAATGAGAAAGAAAAAGAACATAATCATCCTTGCCATAGTGGCAGTGGTAGGCATCGTCGCCCTACTGATTGCCCGACATGGGGCAAAACCTGCCACCTTCGAACAAGACTTCCATATCGAGAATATCGATGCCGTGACCAAGATTTACATGGCCGACAAGCAAGACCAACACGTTCTCCTAGAGCGTGTGGCCGACAGCACCCACGACACCATGTGGACGGTAGACGGGATATACCCTGCCAGCCAGCCGATGATCGACATGCTGCTGGAGACACTCCACGACATGCGTATACGCCAACAGGTGAACAAGAATGCGGTCCCCCAAGTGGTGAAACTGCTCTCTGCCCGCGCCGTCAAAGTCGAAGTCTACCAGCGTAAATACTTTATCAACTGGTTCAACGGCAAACTGAAACTCTTCCCCCACGAGAAACTGGCAGCCACCTACTTCGTGGGACATGAAACTCAGGACATGATGGCATGCCACATGTTTCGCGAAGGAGACAAGCAGCCCTATATCATTCACATCCCCGGATTCAGAGGCTACCTCACCCCCCGTTTCGTCACCGACCCCATGTCATGGCGAAGCCATAACATAGTGCACTGGGATATACGCCGACTGCAACGTGTTCAACTGGAAATCCCGTCTAACCCCGAGGAGTCGTTCTCGGTCGAACGCCAGGGTGATGGGTTTATCTTCAAATTAGCACAAAACCCCACCCCTATTGACCAGTTCGACACAGCCCGCGTCGCCCAGATGCTCTCCTGCTTTGCCAACCTCAATTTCGACGAGTTTGCCAGCCGAGTTCCCAACAGCAATATGGATACCTCGTTCAAGGCCGGCCCACGCGCTATCCTCAGCATCACCAATACCGAAGGCACCACCCGCGTACTCAAGACTTTCTTGAAATACAACAACCCTGCCGACTCGTTGGCTATGCCCGAAGAGAGCCTCTATGAGATGTTTGACCTCAACCGTCTTTACGCCACCATCGACGACAAAGACACCGTTCTCATCCAATACTTTGTATTCGACAACATCCTGCAACCCGCCAGCTTCTTCCTCGGCAAAGAGAAAAACCCTTTTGCCAAAGAATAAGATGAAACCGCTGATACTCATAACCAACGATGACGGCATCGCCTCCCGTGGACTCCTACACCTAGCCTCGATAGCACAGGAATATGGCGAGGTGATAGTTATGGCACCTGACCATAATGCTTCGGGCGTCAGCACCTCTATCACCAGTACACGACCACTTAGAGTCAACACCATCAGTCAGAGTGAGTCTTACTCAGTCTACTCATGCGACGGCACACCGGCCGACTGCGTAAAGATGGGTATCGAGCATTTCTGTCCTAGAACCCCCGACTTGGTACTCTCTGGTATCAACTATGGCAGCAACGCTTCTATCAACGTCATCTACAGCGGCACTATCGGGGCGGTGCTTGAAGCCTGCCTCAACGGCTTCCCAGCCATCGGTTTTTCCCTGCTGAACCACAACCCCGCAGCCGACTTCGATGCCTGCACCCCCACCATCCGCCACATCCTGAGCCATGTGTTGCAGCACCCTCTGCCCGACTTTACGGCTCTCAACGTCAACATTCCACGCCTTCCTGCCAATGAAATAAAAGGCATCCGCATTTGCCGGCAGGCAAGGGCAGCTTGGAAAGACAGCCTCGAGAAGCGTATCGACCCGATAGGCAGACCCTATTGGTGGTTGACGGGCAAGTTTGTGTGCGACAATCCCCCTGTCGACAGCGACCAATACCTGCTTGCTCAAGGTTTCGCCACCGTCGTACCCATACGTCCCGACTTTACTACATCACAATCTCTCGATTCCTTTAAAAACCTCGAACAATGAAGAAACTCCTCCATACCAACAGCGTTGCCATTGGCATTGTTGCCACCCTAATCCTAGAAATCCTCAGTGCCGCCATCGTTTGGCTGGTACTGGTCCTGCTGCACCAGCCTATTGCTGAGAATGCGCGCTGGTTTGTCATCTGCTTTGTACCCCCACTGTTGCTCTTGCGCTACTATGCTAAAATAAAGGACTACCCTACCACGCTCAAGAGCGTCATCACCGCATTCTTCGTCACTTTTGTCATCTTCATGTGGGTCATGTTGAAATATAAATATATTACATTCTAATATATGCGGTATTACATCATTGCAGGCGAGGCTTCTGGCGACCTACACGGCGCCAACCTGATGCGGGCGTTGCTACGGCAGGATGCCGACGCACATTTCCGCTTTTGGGGAGGCGACGCCATGCAAGATGTTGCAGGCCCACCCGTCCGCCACATCCGCGACCTGGCTATCATGGGATTTGTCGAAGTGGTTAGCCACCTTGGCACGGTATTAGGGAACATCCGTTTCTGCAAAGAGGATATCCTGCAATACCGTCCCGATGTGCTAATCACTATCGACTACCCCGGATTCAACCTCAAGATGACCAAATTTGCCCACCAACAGGGCATAAAGACTGTACACTACATCTCCCCTCAACTCTGGGCCTGGAAAAAGGGACGTATCAAAAGTATGCGCCACAACCTTGACCGGCTTTGCTACATTCTTCCCTTTGAGCAAGACTTCTATGCCCACAATAACTTCCCTCAAGCCGTGTATGTCGGGCATCCCTTATTGGATGCCGTCGCCCAATTCAAGAAGCACGACTCCGACGGCATGCAGTACGAGAAGCCTATCGTCGCCTTACTTCCCGGTAGTCGCCAACAAGAAATCAAGAGGATGCTGCCTTTGATGCTAGAACTAGCCGACAAGCATCCCGAATACCAATTTGTATTAGCCGGCATGACCCTCATAGGCGAAAAACTATACCACGACATCATAGGCAACAGGACCAATGTCGTCGTATGCCTAGACCGCACCTACCAGCTCCTCAGCCACGCGCATGCAGCCATCGTGTGCTCTGGCACAGCCACTCTCGAGACAGC
Organism: uncultured Bacteroidales bacterium; assembly: GCA_947303735.1. Taxonomy (GTDB): domain Bacteria; phylum Bacteroidota; class Bacteroidia; order Bacteroidales; family P3; genus Colimorpha. Next base: position 5,528 of record CAMYZD010000092.1, read on the forward strand.
CCTCTTCAATGTGCCACAAGTGGTCTGCTATCGCGCCAACGCCATCTCCGTAGCCATTGCACGACACCTTATCGGCAACCGAATAAAATACATCTCCCTTGTCAACCTCATCGCCGACAGCCCCGTAGTCACCGAACTGATTCAGGGCGACTGCAGCACCTCCCAACTCGAACAAACTTTTGCCAGCATCGCAGCCGACTCTGCTTCGCGCCAAAAGATGCTTGACGAATATGCCCACTTACACACCCTCCTAGGCAATGCCGGCGCTTCCGACCGCACTGCCGAAGTCATTATCCAACTACTCCATTGAAAAAACTACTGCTCATACTCTGCACCCTACTCCTAGCCTTCAGCGCCTCGGCCGACCGCGTAAAGGTGAAGCTGTTCTCAAACAACAGCATCGACTATATTGCCATCTCATTCGACCTAGGCACCTATAATATCTATGCCGACGACACCATACTGGTCGAACCCGAAATAGGCGTAGGCAGGTCTATCGAACTGACCCCTTCCGGAAAGAAAGTCCACGTCTCTATCGATGGACACAGCTACGGCAACCACAACACCATCTATTTCTCGGCCAACGATACCGCCTGCATTCTTTGTCTCAATCCTCGCAACATCAAGCACCGTACCTACGAGGGCAACCTCAGCATCAAGGTCGACAAGAATGGGAAACTCCTCCTCATCAACGATGTAGAATTCGAGACCTATATCGCGGGAGTCGTACAATCAGAGATTTATGGTGACAAGCCCGATATTTTTCGAGTCCAAGCCATCATTTCTCGCACTTGGGCTCGTAAGAATATGAATAAACACAAAGCGGAGGGCTATAACTTCTGCGACCAAGTGCATTGCCAAGCCTATCTCAACCGCTGTGTGCGCCCCGACATCATGCTAGGTACTATGCTCAGCAGCGGCATGACGATTGTCGACGAGGCGGGGACACTGATTGAAACCCCATTCCATTCCAATAGTGGTGGTCAGACAGCCAATTCCGAGGACGTGTGGCGCAGCGCAGTGCCTTACCTACGTTCAGTTAGTGACACCTTCTCTTTCCACATGCGCCAAAGCGAGTGGGTCAAAGTCATCGACAAAGATAAATGGCTCAACTATTTTGCCTCAAAACACAAACTCGACATCCATTCCGACAGCATCCGAAACGAGCTCCTCACATTCAGCCAATCCGAGCGAAAGGTTAGGCTTTGCGGTGTCCCGCTCACCCGCATCCGCTCCGACTTCCAACTCAAATCCACTTTCTTCTCCGTCATCTACGACAGCGTATCTAACCGCCTCACCCTCTCCGGCCACGGATTCGGCCATGGCGTAGGTCTCAGCCAAGAAGGTGCCATTCGTATGATTGGACTCGGCATCAGCTATGATAGCATTATACACCACTACTTCACAGGTGCCCACATCCACCTCGACGACCTCGCCTACTCTCACTCATACGTCGAGAACTACATTCAGCAAATATCTCAAATCATTGAAGAAGACAAACTAGCCACCTCCCAAACCAAGTCGAAAAAAGACGACTGGCTGGGCCGCCTCTTTCGCCTTCGCGACCGTGAGGAAAGAGAGGAAGTGTATGACCCCAAATCCGAAGAACTCGACAGCGATTGGAAATATGACTGGTAAAATAAATCACATTAATAAACACTTATCATTATGAAGATTAAAATACTTGTTTTTGCCCTCCTTTGCATATTGCTTGGAAACCAAGCCCACTCCCAGAAGGTGGAATGGAAAACCATTGAGCAGGCCGCCAAGACCGACTCGAAGAGCAACACGAAACTCTATTTCGTCGACTTCTACACCTCCTGGTGTGGCTGGTGCAAGAAGATGGACCGAGAGACTTTTACCGACCCAACCGTTGCCCTCATCCTTAACAAATACTATATCCCTGTCAAATTCGATGCCGAAGGCAACTCCGAATTTACTTGGAGAGGCAACAAATACTCCAATGTCGCCACCGCCCCCGGCAACCGCCCCAGCACCCATTCGTTCGCCAAGAAGGTATTGGGAGCCAAAATGGGATTTCCCTCGTTCGGGCTGTTCAAGACCGACCAAGCGCAACTGACCGTCCTCCAAGGCTATCAAAGCGCTAGCGACCTCGTAGTCATCCTTTGGTACTTCGCCTCTGGCGATAACAAACGCTATGCCTTCGACAACTACAGCAAGATATTTGACAAAGAAATACGCCCGACCATGAACGAGAAACTCGGCATCAAATAACACCTCCCACCCACTAATTGACCAACCTAAAACAAAGATACCATGGGCCTATTCAGTAAAAAAGACAAAAAAGAGACCCTCGACCACGGTCTCGCCAAGACCAAAGAAAGTTTCTTTGCGAAACTCTCTAAAAGCATTCTTGGCAAATCCACTGTCGACGAGAACGTCCTCGACAACCTTGAGGAAACTCTTATCACCTCCGACGTGGGGGTAGAGACCACTCTCAAGATTATCGACAAGCTGCAGGAGCGTATCAAACGCGACAAATACATCAGTACCGCCGAACTCAACTCCATCCTTCGTGCCGAAATTGCCACCCTGCTGAAAAAGCACGAAGACAAATTCCCCGAAGACTTCGACGCCCCCCTCCCCCACAAGCCCTACGTGATGCTTGTCGTTGGCGTCAATGGCGTAGGCAAAACCACCACCATCGCCAAACTCGCCCACCAATACAAACAGGCAGGAAAAACCGTGATGCTCGGAGCAGCCGACACCTTCCGCGCCGCCGCTGTGGAGCAGTTGCAACTCTGGGCCGACCGCGTCGGTGTGCCCATCGTACAGCAAGGCATGAATGCCGACCCCGCCTCAGTAGCTTACGACACCCTGCAGTCAGCCCTAGCCAAGGACATCGACGTGGTGCTTATCGACACTGCTGGACGCCTGCACAACAAAATTGGCCTGATGAACGAACTGGGCAAAATCAAGAAGGTTATGCAGAAACTGATGCCCGATGCACCCCACGAGATTCTTCTTGTACTGGATGCCAGCACTGGACAAAACGCCATTGAGCAAGCCAAGCAGTTCACTGCCGCCACCGATGTCAACGCCCTTGCCCTCACCAAGCTCG
>CAMYZD010000093.1 GCA_947303735.1 uncultured Bacteroidales bacterium
CGTCGTAAATGTTCTTCAATTCGGTAGACCAGTTTTCATATTTGTGAATCTCGTCAATATAGAGATGGGTGCCACCTTCCTTCACCCATGACGATGCCACCTCCGAGAGGGTATGCTGGGCGAAATAACTGTGATCGGCTGAGATGTATAGTGCCTTCTGTCGCCCTTTTTCAAAAAGAATGTGCTGTTTTATGAGAGTTGTTTTTCCTACTCCACGCGGACCTATGAGCCCGAACATCCGTAGTGACCAATCAATTTCGGAATGCGTATGGCGCACAAAATCAACGCTTGTTATCGCCAGTTGCTCGCGCATGAACTCTATTAAGACATTGTCAATCATTAGGACTATTATGTTTCAGTTTGCGTCTGCAAAAATACAAAATAATTCTGATATGCACAAAAAAACGTGCAGTTTAGATAATGCGTTGCACTAAAAAATGTGCACATAGTGTCGTTGCGTTACAATGTGTTGGGGTGCGGTGTGGTTCATTTTAACGAGTTAACATTTTCGCCACTACGGACTGATAATTAGTAATCGCTCTTATGCAACGTATGACTGATTTTTGCCAAATAGTATCCATGTCGCGTCTTCGAGACGCTGGGAAAGAGGGTGTTTCAATACCCCACACTGCAGAACCTAACGGTTCCTTGTATGGGGTTTCTTCGAGACGTTGCTGCATCTCGGCATAGCTCGAACGAGTTCGGCTCTGCGCTCGACTTTGCAACGTTATTGAGATTCAGCCTCTTCGAGGCTGTTGAAAAATCAGTCAGATATGGCATAAGAGCCATTTTAGTTATTTATCATTCGCCATTATAGGCTGTTGTACGATGGCGAGAAGGTGTCGCCGAGTTTCACGTCGCCGGTGGTGAGGCCTTTCTTGAGCCACTTCACACGCTGGTCGGAACGGCCGTGGTTGAACGAGTCGGGCACCGTGTAACCGCGCGCCTTCTTCTGCAGGTAGTCGTCGCCAATTTTCGATGCCACGTTCAGGCCTTCTTCGATATCGCCATCTTCAAGCGAGCCAAACAGTTTGTTGTCGTAGTAGGCCCAAATGCCGGCGTAGAAGTCGGCCTGCAGTTCCAGGCGCACACTGATTTGGTTGGCCTCCTTCTCGCTCATGCGGCTCATCTTTTGGTGTGCCTCCGTCAGCGTACCTAGCAGGTACTGCACATGGTGGCCCACCTCGTGGGCTATGACGTAGGCGTAGGCAAAGTCGCCATCGGCGCCCAGCTGCCTATACATATCAGAGAAGAACGACAGATCGAGATAGACGCACTGGTCGGCCGAGCAGTAGAAAGGACCAGACGACGACGTCGCGCCGCCGCAGCCGCTCTGCACCGCGTCCTTAAAGAGCACCAGCTTGGGTGGAACATACGTGCGGCCCATTTCGGCAAATTTCTTCGTCCACACATCCTCCGTACCGGCAAGAATCTGACTGGCAAACTTCGCCAGTTCCTCTTCCTCAGCCGTTGGCACATAGTTGGTTGCTTCGGTGGTTGTGCCTCCATTCGAGGCCATCTGCTGCAGCAACTGGGTTGGGTCTCCGCCCATAAACAAAGCAATCAGACCTGCAATAATTAATCCACCTATTCCTAGTCCCGCCTTCGTGGAGGTTCTCATACCTCTGCGGTCTTCAACATTTTGGCTTTCACGCCTTCCATCCATTTTCATATCTGTAGTAGTTTTAAAAATTATTCTTCTAAGAATCAAACATCTACCAGCTTGCCTTGTGGCAACCTCACCCAAACCAAAGAACTTGCAAATGTACACATTTTTTTTAGATAAAAGAATTTTATTCTCCTTTTCATAGACTTGTGAGGCTCAACAAGGAGTTTTCATGCCTCGAATTCCCCGTACTTCAAGCATGATTAAGTGTTGGTTATTAATATTTTACACATATAAATAATCTCTTTTTCGATGTGGTATACGAGAATGGAATGAGGAACGAGCGATGAAGGGTAGAAGAAGGGGTGTAGGCAAGGTGAAAGCAAGGCTAGATCGTATCGGGTGTTGCCTGCAGGATGCACTTGGACAGAAGGGGAGTGGCACGCTTGGAAACTGCTAAAAGTGAGGAGGATGGCGTTAGGACGAGGCGATTTGAGAGTTTTTTTTAGTAGGCGCAAAATATTTTTATATGATACGCGTTAATATAAAATTAGACAAGAATATTAACACATGCCTGCAAAGGAGGTTAGCAAGAAGGTACTGCTCATAGTGAGACGCGTGGCCCTAGGGCTATTGCTGGGGCTATATGTGCTTACGGCGCTGCTCAACAGCTCGGTGGTGCAGTCGTATCTTGGGGCGGCGGCAGGCAGTTATTTCTCGAAAGAGTGGGGCGGTAAGGTGCGCATCGGTGCTCTGCATTTCAGCCCCTTAAGCCACATTGTGCTGGACAAGATAGAGCTTATTTCCCCTACTAACGACACCATCTACTACGGCGACCGTATTGCCTGCCGTTTTAGGAAGTTTCCCTTCCACAGCGACGGCCTGCAGTTCGATCGCGTTTACCTGCGCAATGGGCGCTACCACTTCGAGTCGCTGCGCCGTCCCGATGGGCATATGGGCACCAACCTCGACTTTATCATCGATTACTACGCCACCGACACGCCCTCGCAGAGCGCCGGCGCCCACTTCATAGTGGAGGTGGGTGAGCTGCGCATGCGCAATATCGACTACATTCAAGACCTGCCCGAGATACCGGGTGTAACACAATATGAGCACGGGGTGAAGATACCCCACATGCGGTGGTTGGAAACTTCGGGACACATACGCCGTGTGAGGGTGGATGCCGACAGCGTGACCTGCCGCGTGGTGTCGCTCTCCACCACCGAGGCCTCGGGGCTGCGGGTGGAGGACCTCTCAATGGATGTGGAGGTGTCGCCTCGTACCATACATGTTACCAATATGGACCTACAGACGGCCGACAGCCGCGTGTTTATGGACGTGGAGATGCTCTACCACGGCTGGGAGGAGATGGACGACTACCTGAACACGGTACAACACGACGTGGTGCTGAAGCCTGGCACCGAAGTGAACCTGTGCGATGCTGCCTATTGGGCACCGACCCTTTGGGGACTGAACGCCAAGATAGCAGTGCAGGGTCATTTCTACGGCCCCATCAGCAACCTCCATGCGTCGAACATGGTCGCCACCTATGGTGAGAACAGCACGGTGTGGTTGGACGCCTCTATTAAAGGGCTGCCATGGATAGAACGCACTACGATTGACGCCAACCTGCACCGACTGAGCACCACCTACGACGACTTGGCCGAGGTGCGCCTGCCCGAAGGGGTTGAGTTCACCCTTCCAACCCTCATGAAGCAGATGCAGACCATCGACGTGGACGGTTCGCTCCACGGAGGGCTACACGACTGCGAGACCTTCTTCAACGTCAACACCCATATCGGCGACCTCGAGGGGCACGCCCATCTGCTTTACGACAGCATCAGCCGCGACTACACCTATATCGGCGACCTCGACTCGCGGGTGCTGGGCATTCGGTCGTTGCTGCCCAACGAATGGGTATCGCGTACGGGGTTCCACCTCTCGTTCCAAGGCACAGGCCTCGACCCCAACACGATGGAAGCCGCCTTAGAGGGCAGGCTGTACAACACCCAGTTCCGCGGTCACAATCTAAACCGCACCACCCTTGCCGCCGAGCTCTCGGGGCATGTGTTGAGCGCCGACATCGGATTGCGCGACAGCCTCATCGACATCGACCTTTCGGCCTCGGCCAATCTGGCTGAGAAACAATACTCCGCCGACCTGTTCCTGACCGATGCCCACCTCACCCAACTAGGACTGCTGCAAAGCGATAGTGACATCACGATCACTACACACCTCACCGCCGACCTCCAGGGCGACAGCCTAGAGGAAATGACCGGCAACTTGGCCCTGAAAAACACCCATGGCACCGTGGGAAGCCGCACTCTCGACATGCAACGCATGGAGCTGGATATCAACCGACACAACGGGCGCAAGCGCCTGACACTTGACAGCGACTGGCTGGTAGCCTCGGTGCGGGGCTATTTCCGCTACCCGGACTTGGCGCTCATGGTGCGCGACTTCTGCAACCGCTATGTCCCCACCTACTTCAACCCCTTCAAAGAGAAAGACACCACCTATTGGACCCCTCTGCTAGAGGACAATGTCAATGTGGATATTACTTGGAACGACGAAGCCGGCACTTTCCAGCGCTTCATGCCCGAGGTGGCCATTGCCACAGGCACCACGCTACACTGCCACTACACCTATGGCGAGTCGCTCAAGACTGTGTTTCGATCAGACAGGCTCTCCTACAACGATTTGGCGCTTCACGATATAGGCTTCAACAGCAGCCGAGTGGGCGACAACTACCAGCTCAATGCACGTGCCGCGAGCATACTGACTGGCGAAAAGTCTCTGCTAGAGAACATACAGCTGACCACCACCTTGGGTAGCACCATCTCCACTCTAGCCCTACTCTGGGACGATGACCAGCGAAACATCAACACCGAAGGCGACATCGAGCTGTTTCTCAATAGCTCGGAGACCGACAACAAGTTGATGATAACCCACCCCACCTTCTACATCAAAGGGCAGCGATGGAACCTGGTATGCCCCAAAGGCATATTGGCCAACCACGACCGCCTGTTGGTGGAGGAACTGAAGGTGTACGGCCTTGGGCAGTCGATGGCTGTCGATGCCCTGGTGGCAGGGAAGGAGGAGGACTATGTGAGGGCACGCTTTGACGACTTCTCTCTCGGACAGCTGGTCGCCACCTTCGTGAGCGATAACTCGCTGACTGTCGATGGCAGCATCGATGGCTCGTTGGTGGTGCGGGGATTTGCCCAAAGACCCTATATCGATGCCAACCTGACAGTCGACAGCTGCTCCATCAACGGACAACCTACCGGCCGACTCGATATCCTGTCGAACTACAAGACCGATGAGGGAAGGCTCTACCTCGACCTCCAGTCGAGCTATGCCGAGGGTAGTACACAGCGCCGCCCCTTGGTACTGAAGGGGTCGGCCTCGCTGCTCGACAACGTGAGCGACCTCGACTTCGACCTCAGCCTCGACCATATCGGCCTACAGGCTGTCAAGCCCCTGCTTACCAGCCTGTCGGACAACGTGGATGGTCAAATCAGCGGTGCGCTACAGCTGAAGGGGTCGGTCAAAGAACCCCACGTCAACGGCTGGTTGGGCATCGACGAGGGCTACCTGAGCCTGGTGCCGACCGGAGTTACCTATCTGTTCGACGACACCTTGACCATCCAGAACAGCATACTGACCCTCGACAACTTCACCGTGAAAGACCTAGATGGGAACAGCGCCCAGATAGACGGCACAGTAGCATACGCCTCAAACGGCATTGGTATTGACCTAGAACTACACACCCAAGGTATCACTCTGCTGGACCGCGACGCCTATGGCGAAGAGTACTACGGACAGCTGTTTGGCTCGGTGCACGGAACGGTGGAAGGCAGAGTGGGAGACCTGCACATCTATGCCAACGCCACCGCGCTGGAAGGCAGCGAGATATTTGTACCCATCAGCAATAAGAAAGAAATCAGCGAGAACGAGTTTATCATCTTCGTCTCGCCCAACCGCCAACGTCCTACGCAGACCCCGCGCAGCACTACCGTACTGAGCAGCACCGACCCAGGCATAGACCTGCAACTGAATGTCTCCATCACACCAGGAATGAAGCTACACCTACCGATGGACTTCCAGCAGCTATCGGCCAACGTGACGGCGGTAGGACACGGCGACCTGAAAGTAGACATGCACGGCAGTCAAGCCCCTACTGTGTTGGGCGACTACCAGTTTACCTCGGGCAACTTCTCGCTGTCGCTCATGCAGCTGATAGGTAAGACCTTCGCCATCGAGCAGGGGAGCACACTGAATTTTCCAGGCAACATCGACGACGCCCGCTTCAACATCAACGCAGTCTACAACCTGCGCGCCAACCTGGCGAGCCTGATGGGTAGCAGCATCAGCGACAATTACGTTACCGTGCAGGACGTCATCACCCTGTCGGGCACTATGGCAGAGCCGGTCATCAAGTTCGACATCCGCCTGCCCAACAGTGAGCAGAGCGTAGTGGACCAGGTGTTCTCCTACATTGACAAAAAGAACGACTTGGAACTGCTCAATCAATCCCTCTCGCTCTTGGTACTGGGGCAGTTTGCCCCCACCGGGTCGGGGGCCAACGACGCCAGCGAGGGCTTCAACGGCATCGGGCTGCTCACCTCCTCCGTCGGAACCTTGGTGACTAGCATGGTGAAGTTTGTCGACGTAGACTTCAACTATCAAGCTGCCACTGCCAACACCTCGAGCCAGTGGGACGTAGGCATCAGCAAACGTTGGAACAAACTATATTTTGAATCCACCTTTGGCTATGGGACCAACAGCGAACTGGATGCCGCCATGGCCAATGTGCTGGTGGGCGACGTGGAGATGGGCTATCGGTTCTCTCCCTCGTTCAACTTCTACGGATTCCACCGCACCAATACCAGCTACTTCACCCGCAACGAGCTTCCCTACAAGCAAGGCGTAGGCATCAAACTCAGCAGAGACTTCGACTCCTTCTACGACCTCTTCCCGTGGCTCAAGCCCAGACGACCCACTGTCAAACCTCTTCCGTCAGACATCAAAACCACCAACCCATGACCCTTTCAGAACCCTATTATTCCGTCAAGAGCAATCTTATATTCTGTCTGTCCATCCCGATATACGTGATGCTCTTCATGGTGCTATACAGCCCCACTTTTGGAATCAACGGACACGACGGCTGGCTCAGTGACTGGAACCAGCATGCTGGGCTCTGCCTGCCCATCATCTGTGCCATCATCTTGGGAGTGCTGCTAGCCAGCCGCAGCATACTCTGTTTCGCTTTGGTGAGGCACACTCTCTCTAAACGGGAGTTTCTAATATGGCAGGCGGTGGAATTCCTCGTCTGCTGCCTTTTCTGCGACCTATTCCTCTCACTCTACCTCCATGCCGACTACTTTGTGACCCTCACCCGCATCATCATAGTCGGGCTCGAGCTGGTCATCTTCCCCTACGTCATCTACTGGGCGGCCATGGAGCTGCTCGACCATAGTATCCGCCTACGCGAGGCAAACGACATCATTGCCGAACTGCGCAAAGGCACCGAACGCAACGAGGCCGGTGCCATCCGCTTTGCCGATGAGAAGGGCAACGTGAAGCTGGTGGTGGGAGCCGAAAGGGTGATCTCCATCGAATCGGCCGGCAACTACGTCACCATTCTCTACGACAACGACGGCAAGCTGGTGCGCTACAGCCTACGCAACACACTGAAAAGCATCGAGGACATCTGCCGGGCCAACGGGCTGGTGCGCTGTCACCGTTCTTTCTTTGTCAACCTCAGCAAGATCAAGATTATCCGCCGCACCCCCGACGGCATATATGCCGAGATAGACCGCTCGGGTGTGGAAGATATCCCTGTCTCCAAGACCTACGCCGCCGAGCTGATGAGACTCTTCTCAGAATAAAGATTACCCAAAATTGATAATTGCCTATAGATGAAATTACTACTTCCTCTTATTGTTCTGGCGATCGCCCTCATGCCATGCCGTGCCCAACGCCATTACCAAGCCGACTCCACCGCTTTTGTTAATGCCGAATGGCAGACCGACACACTCGACGGCTTCCTGTTCCACCACTACCATTTCCAGCAACGCCAGCTGTTCAACTCCAACCAATACCTCTGCGTGATTGAGATACCCAAAGGGTCACCTACGCACTTACGCTTCGTGGCCGACAGCGTGCTCACCACCGTGTCCAACTTTGCCTTGCGGTCGGATGCCTTGGCCGGTATCAACGGCTCCTACTTCAACATGTCGACCGGAGCCCCCGTGTGCTACCTACGCATAGGTGGCAAAGAGCTGGGCAATAATGAGCCGGCACGCACCGACTCCGTCAACCGCAAATACTATCAAAATGCCGCCATCCGTCTGCTGAAGAGCGGTCGGCCCCGATTCAACATACCCGATAGCAACCGCCTTTGCGAACGCACTATGCCCGACAGCAACGTAATGACTGCAGGCCCCATGCTCATCAGTCGCGGAGCCGACGTGCCGCAACGCCTCGACCGCCGCTTCGTATATGCCCGCCACAACCGCACTGCCATCGGCCTCAAACCCGATGGTACCATCATCCTGTTGGTGGCCGATGGCCGCAGCAAACACAATGCCGACGGGATGTCGTTGCCCGAACTCACGCGGGTGATGCGATGGCTCGGCTGCTGCGATGCCGCCAACCTAGACGGGGGTGGCTCTTCGACCATGTATATACGTAATGGTAGCACCAACGGCATTGTCAACCATCCGTCAGATAACGGCCGTTTCGACCCCTTCGGCCAACGGCGCGTGGCCAATGCCATATTGTTGGTCAAGAGTAAAAGTAGTGATCTGTGATTTTGAGTCCAGTGACCTGTGATACGAGCGCATTCTTGTCATCGGTCACTAAATATCTGGTCACTGGTCACAAAATATCTGGTCACTGGTCACTGATCACTGGTCACAAAATATCTTGTCACTGATCACTGGTCACAAAATATCTTGTCACTGGTCACTGATCACTGGTCAC
>CAMYZD010000094.1 GCA_947303735.1 uncultured Bacteroidales bacterium
ACTCCAGCGATGCACTGCTCGACGATGTCTTCCTGACCGACCATTGGTGCAACCCACCGACAGGGGTGCATGCCTCTTCCACCGACACTTCGGTGACCGTGATGTGGAGCAGCCAGGACAGCAGTTTCACCGTTGTCTTAGACACCGACACCGTCAGAGGGGTCACCGACACCTTCTACACCTTCTACCGCCTTGCCAACAACACGAATTACACCTATTACGTCGCCACCGAGTGTTCGCAAAGCCACAGCATGTATGTGGTAGACAGCATCCAGACCGAATGTCCCCCACTCACCTACGCCGACCTGCCCTACTACGAGGACTTTGAACGCTACGGATATGGGAGGGATTCCGCTATCAGCCGCTGTTGGCACAGGGGCATGACCGCCCTGATAGGCATAACAAGTTCCTACGACTATCCCTACCCCTCACAATGTCTCATCGGTGACGATACCGTCGGCTTAATCTTTACAGGAAGACGAAACACTTCGATTAAGTACTCCACTTGGGCGGCATTGCCGAAGCTGGACAACCCAGTGGATGTCACCCAGCTGGAACTCACTTTCTTGGTAAATCGCCCCGATGCATCTGTCCGGCCTGTACCCCATAGCTGTCTGGTAGTGGGTGTAGCATCCGATATCTCCACCGACTCCACCTTCGTGCCCGTCGATACCATCGACCTTGGTGACGAGCCCATCAACTCCCTTCATCATATCGCAGTACCCTTTGATAATTATGCGGGCAGTGGGAAATATATCGTCATCCAAGCCCCACCGCCACCCGCCACCGCAATGAGTGAGTTTAACGGTTTCACCCTCGACAACGTGATGCTGCGGATAGCAGCCGGTTGTCCCACACCGCAGCGCGTCAGAGTGACACGCACCACATTCGACAGTGTATATGCCACGTGGAACGCTATTGCGAATGCCGACACATGGCTGGTCTATATCGGTGAGTCCGGTTCCCACATCGAAGATGGCATCCCCCATTATGTACATAGCAATTCCTGCGCCATAGGTGGCCTAGACCCCAACACCGACTACGAGCTGGTGGTCGTTGCCAGTTGCGGCGGCAGCGAGGGCTATGCCTCTTATCCTGTGCCATTTCATACATTGTGTGCCCCTCTCACCGACTTGCCATTCGTAGAGGATTTTGAAGGGCCGACGGGCTACACCTATCCCGTGGCAAGCGTCAACAACCTGCCCGACTGTTGGCAGTGCTACAACCCGACGATTGAATCCTCGTATAGAGGCTACCCCATCGTCTACAACGACCCCACTTACGCCCACCGTGGACGGCAGTCGATGAGTCTACGCACTAACAATATAGCCATCATGCCCCTTACCGATGCCACCCTCTTCCCAGTCTCAAGTCTGAAGATGTCGCTGTGGATTCGTTCTGAAATGCAGTACGCCCATGTCGTGGCGGGGGTGATGAGCGACCCCACGGACACCAACACCTTTGTGGCCGTGGATACTGTCCCCGTCGTCTGGGTAGGCGGCGTTGGTTATCCATATTCCCATCACACCGTTAAATTCCTCGACTACACAGGTCCTCACGGCTACATAGCGTTCAAGGCACCGCGGCTAGACTGGGGTTCCAACCAGCCCTATATCGACGACATCACCCTCGAGGAGATGTGTCCGCACATCGAGAACCTGCACGTGAACTACTCAACCCTTGGCAGCATCACCATCAACTGGAGCGGCACAGGAAGCCACTATGAGGTGGACATCAAGCCCGACTCCGTCGCCACATGGCCGGACACGCCCATCTCTGTCTCCGATACCACCTACACCTTCACCGGCCTGCAACCCGCCACTATCTATCAGTTCCGTGTGCGGCAGGACTGCACCGCCGACACCTTAGGCCACTCTTACTGGACTGTTGGCAGCTTCGACACCCATAACTGGCCATGCTTGGCCCCCGACAGCCTGCAGGTATACGACATCACCAACTCCACCGCCACCTTCGACTGGGTGCCCGCCGTCTATGGAACCGCATGGCAACTACACATCTGGTTCAGCGGCGGCATCGACAGCATCTATACCGTCGGCAGCCATCCCGCCTCTGTGGGCGGCCTCACACCTAATATCACCTACCACGCTGCCGTGCGTCCGCTCTGCGGCTCAGACAACAATGTCATGGGCGATTGGGGCGACACCATCACCTTTACCACCGATGTCTGTCCCGATGTCGCAGACCTCTCTGCCTCAGTCAACGGCAATAGCGTCACCCTCAACTGGGTGGCAGACCCACTTGCCGAGAGTTGGGAGATAGAATACGGCTTCCAAGGCTTCGACCAAGGTACTGGCACCACTACCACCTCAGCCACTAACACCCTTACCATCGAAAACTTGATAGAAAACATGTCCTACGACTTCCACGTGCGCGCCCTTTGTGATACCGACTGGTATAGCGAAGCATGGACCACGGTCACCGCCACCACCGAGACGCAAGTATTGGAAGACTGCGATCCTATATCCGACCTGACCGTCGCCGATGTGACCGAGCGTTCAGCCCTCATCACTTGGACACCTGACAACAGGGGCGAGGAGTGGGAGGTAGTTCTCTCCTCCGCTTCCGGCATCATCCTCAGCGAGGCGAGCACCACCGAACACCAATACCTGTTTGGCAGCCTCACCCCCAGCACAACCTATGTTGCCAAAGTGCGTACCATCTGTGACGGCGACATCTTCAGCATATTCACCAGCACTAGTTTCACCACTGCCTCCGCCGGCATTGACGAGGTGTCAGGTGTCAGCTGCACAATCTACCCCAACCCCACCAGCGGTAACACGACAGTCACCGTAAGCGGAATGAGTGGAAGGGTGACAATCGCTGTGGTCGACCTGCGTGGTCGCGAAGTAGCCACCGCAACCCTTGACTGCGCTGGCGCCTGCTCCAAGACGATGGATGTAGACCGCTTGGCACAAGGTGCCTACTTTGTCCGCATCACGGCCGAGAATGTCAGCATGGTCCGCAAACTGATAGTAAAATAGAGAACCTTGAATGTGTGAATGTTTATATTGATAAGTTCATACGACTTTCGCTAAACATATCATCATATCAACGGACAACATTTTGTATTTTTCAACTTTCAAATATCCCTAACAATAGCGATTGCAGGGGTGAATAAGTGGTGGTATCTTTGCATTGTATTATTAAATCAATAACAACATGCAACACGATAACAATCAACTTCATGCCGAAAAGCATCATGACCACCACGAGCATCATTTGGCAGGACACTCCCACTACCACCATACGGCCCACGATATAAAGGAAATGGGGAGTATATACGTTGTGGCAATGGTTATCAATCTACTTTTTGTCGCTGCCGAAGCGGTCGCAGGCTTTGTGGGCCATTCGATGGGGCTGCTGTCGGACGCAGGTCATAATCTGAGCGATGTGTTCTGCCTACTGTTGGCGATGGTGGCTCTGAGGCTGTCGCAGACCCACGCCACAGCGCGCTACACGTACGGCTATCGCAAAGGGTCGGTACTCATTGCCTTGCTGAATGCTATCATCTTGTTAGTGGCTGTAGGAGGCATTGTGGTGGAAAGTATACATAAATTTTCTCATCCCTCTGCAGTCAACGGTGTGCTGATCACCTGGACAGCGGCAGCGGCCATCGTAGTGAACGGATTGACCGCCTGGATGCTCTCGCGAAGACAACACGACATCAACACGCGGGGTGCTTTTCTGCACATGCTGGCCGACACGTTGGTGTCGGCGGGAGTAGTGGTGTCGGGTATCGTGATCACCTATACGGGATGGAGCGTAGTCGACCCTATCATTGGGCTAGTGATAGCAATGGTGATATTGGTATCGACTTGGAAATTGTTGGCGGAGAGCTTGCGGATGAGTATTGACGCGGTTCCCGAGGGAATAGAACCCACAGAGATCATAGCGCTGATGGAGGGGACGGAGGGAGTGGCGGAGGTGCATCACCTGCATGTGTGGCCTCTGAGCACCACCGAGACGGCGCTGACAGCCCATGTGGTGATAGCCGACTGCCAGCAAATGGACGAGATCACCTACCGTCTGAAGGAGCAGCTGCACGCCCACGGTATTGCACATAGCACCTTGGAGCTGGAGACTGCGGCAACTCATTGCCAGAGCCGGAGCTGCTAGTGAGAGTTATTAAATTGAGAATTGAGAATTATCCGGGTGCGGCAGCAAATTTTCAATTTTCAATATACTGGTGTCTCCATTGCCACACAACGAAATTGAGAATTGAGAATTATCCGGGTACGGCAGCAAATTTTCAATTCTCAATTCTCAATTTTCAATTTTATTTGTATTCGTAGTAGAGGGTTTCGACGTAGCGGTAGGAGCCGGAGGTCATTTCGTTGGACTTGCTGGTGGGGTAGTTTTTGTTGTTGTAGGTGTAGGTATAGGTCTCGCTCTCGGTGAAGGTTTCGCCGTCTTCCTGAGAGACGAAAGCGATGCCAGTGACGTTGTTATGGCTCATGGCGGCGAAGGGAAGGAAGTTGTTGTTTGCCAAGCTGACGGTTTCGAAGAGGTTGTAGAAGGGGTTTTTCTTGTCGTCGTAGTTGAAGGCATATAGTATCGAGGAGCCCATGAAGTCGCAGGTTATCTGGATCACATTGCCATCGGCCCACCCAAGGGCGAGATGGAGCACGGTATTGCCTTTCGCGCCCCTCTTGGCGGCCTGGGCGGCAGAGGATTGGGAGACGGCCAAGACGGCAGAAGCCTGCTCGGGCGAGAGGATGAAGCGCAGGGGTAGGATGCGCTCAAACTGGCGCCGCGCCTGCTTGTCCATATCGAAATAGGAGTCGGAGAGGGTGAGGTCGAACGAGGAAATCTTGTCGCCATCGCGGTTGAAGAGGAACGAGGCAATAGTTTCCTTGTCTTCCATCACCGTCATGGACTTGAGGTATTTGCCCTCATACTCGCAGGTGGTGGTCATGTTGACCATGCCAAGAACTTCGCTTTTGACAACGCGATCGTCGCGGTCGTAGGTGAAGAGCTGGGTGTAGACGAGTTCTTGTTCGGTTTCCACATAGTCAGAATCCTCGTAGGGTTCGTAGACGGATTGTTCGTAGTAGAGGATGCGGTCGAGCTGGCTGTCGTTCCAGACCCATTCTTCGGACATGTACTTGGGGTCGATGGACTGAAGCTCTCCGGCGTAGTAGGAGGCGTATTCCTGATACACAGCCTTAAGTTTTTCCTTGGGGTTGAACTTACCTTCCTTCTCCTTGGAGCAGGAGCTGATGCCGAGCAGCAGGGCCAGCAGGGTAAGGGTGAAGAGTGTTTTTTTCATGATTAGTGATTGATGATTAGTGATTGGTGATTAGACAAATGAAGACGGCAGCTGATTTTCAATTATCAACTTTCAATTTTCAACTTTCACGCATTCATAGTTTCCTCTATTTCCTTGACGGTCTTTGGGATGGGTTTGCCTAAGACACGGCAGCCATCGGTTGTGACTAGGATGTCGTCCTCGATGCGGATGCCGCCAAAGTCTTTCCACTTCTCTAGTTCGTCGAAGTTGATATAATCCTTGTTGGTGCCTTGCTGGTGCCACTGGTCGATAAGAGCGGGTATGAAGTAGCAGCCGGGTTCGTCGGTGATGACAAAGCCGGGCTGGAGACGGCGGCCACAGCGTAGGCTGCCGAGACCGAACTGGGTGCTGGGTCGGGTTTCGTCGTCGTAGCCGACGTTGATCTGGCCGTAGTTTTCCATGTCGTGCACATCGAGTCCCATCATGTGGCCGAGACCGTGAGGCATAAGTAGGCTGTGGGCACCATGAGCTACGATATCGTCGAGGTTGCCACGAAGGATGCCGAGGTCCTTGTAGCCCTGAGCCAGGATGCGGCTGGCGGCGGTGTGGACCTCTTGGTAGGTGATGCCGGGACGGGTGACACGGATGGCCTCGAGGTTGGCATTGAGGACTATCTCGTAGATGGCACGCTGACGGTCGTCGAACTTGCCGCCGACGGGGACAGAGCGGGTGATGTCTGAGCAGTAGCTCATCTCAGTTTCGCAGCCAGCGTCCATGACGAGCATACGGCCAAGCTCAAGCTTGTGGTTGTGATTGTGGTTGTGGAGGGTCTCACCGTGAATGGTCATAATGACGGGGAAGCTGACGGGGCCATTGCCTTTCCAAGCTTCGCCTTGCATGAAGCCTGCCAGCTCGTACTCATAGCGGCCGGGCATGGCCATACGCATAGCTCCGACGTGCATGTTGTAGGCGGTGGCGATGGCTTTCTCGATTTCGACAATTTCTTCCTCACTCTTGATGCTGCGCTGCTTAACGCAGGCAAGGATAAGTGGCATGGAAGCATATTGGGGCACGGCGTCGTATTTGAGGCCCAAAAGCATGCTGAGCTGGCGACGGTTGTCAGCACGATAGGGAGGGAGGTAGTGGAATTGAGAATTGAGGACAGAGAGATGAGAGTCTTTAATAAATTTTTCGAGGTCGGCGAGGCTGCCGCTATTTTCGACACCCACGCTGGCAGCCAGCTCTTTGACGCTGGGAAGAGGACCTGTCCAAATGACATCGTCTATGTCGTAGTCGTTGGCAAAGAGGTAGTCCTTGCCCGAGTCGCAGTCGAGCACACCAATAAGGTCTTCGCGCTGAAGGCCGAAGAAGTAGAGGAAGGTGCTGTCCTGACGGAACCAATAGGTGTTGTCGGGGTAGTTGCAGGGGGCTTCGTGGTTGCCCTGAATGATAATAATGCCGTGACCTACATCTTTGCGCAGTTGTTCACGACGAGCGATATAAGTTTCTTTTTTGAACATGGTATTTATTTTAAAAAGTTTCAGTGTTTGAAAGGTTTGAAAGATGAAAAAGGGTATGCTATCATGGGGTTGTTACCTTTTAACACTTAACCCATTAAGCGAAAGGTGCCTTTTAAACTTTCGTTTGAATTTGCAAAGATACAAAAATTATTCGTACTTTTGCAATCCCAAATCAAAAAAAATAGTTCATTTATGAAAAAGGAAGATTTGAAATTGAACCCTAACCGCTTGGTGGCTTTTCTGGAAAAGCCTATGGCAGAATTCACCAAGGCGGATATCCTCAAGGTCATCGAGGAGTTTGACATCGAGATGATCAAGTTTCGCTATATGGCGAACGACGGCAGGCTGAAGACACTAAACTTCGTCATCAACAGCCTGGCGCATGCCGACGAGATACTGACCAGCGGCGAACGCGTGGACGGCAGCAGCCTGTTTCCCTTCCTCGAGGCGGGCAGCAGCGACCTGTATGTGATACCCCGCTTCCGGACGGCATTTCTCGATCCCTTTGCCGAGATACCCACGCTGGACCTGCTCTGCAATTTCTACACCAAGGACGGAGAGCCCTTCGACATGGCACCCGAATACACGCTGGCCAAGGCGGGCAAAGCCTTCCGCGAGGCGACGGGCGGCATGGAGTTTGAGGTGATGGGCGAGCTGGAGTACTACGTCATTGCCCCCAAGGAGGAGAGCTATATGACCGAAGACCAGCGCGGCTACCATGCCTCGTCGCCCTTCTGCAAGTTTGAGAACTACCGCGTGGAAGCAATGAAGCTGATTGCTGAATGTGGCGGCTTGATCAAGTACGGCCACAGCGAGGTGGGCAACTTCTGCGTGGACGACACGATGTATGAGCAGAACGAGATTGAGTTCCTCCCCACCACGCTCGAAGATGCCGCCGACCAACTGGTGATAGCCAAGTGGATTATGCGCACGCTGGGCTACCAGTACGGCATCACCGTCACCTTCGCCCCCAAGATTACGGTGGGCAAGGCAGGTAGCGGTATGCATATCCACACCCGCATCACCAAGGACGGCAAGAACATGTATATCGGCGAGAACGGCCTCACCGAGGTGGCTCACAAGGCCATCGCAGGCATCTTGAGCTTGGCTGGTTCGCTGACCGCCTTTGGCGACACCAACCCGACGAGCTATTTCCGTCTGGTGCCCCATCAGGAGGCTCCGACCAACATCTGCTGGGGCGACCGCAACCGCAGCGCTATGGTGCGCGTGCCTCTGGGTTGGACCAAGGGCAGCGGCAACATGATGGCCCACTGCAACCCGCTGGAGAAGAACGACGAGGTGGATTTCAGCTACAAACAGACTATCGAGCTGCGCACCCCCGACGGCAGCGCCAATGTGTACCTGCTGCTGGCGGGTATGACGGTGGCCGCTCGTCATGGCTTTGAGATGGAAAACGCCATCCAGTATGCCAAAGACCGCTATGTGAGCGTGAACATCTTTGAACATGAGGATGTGTTGGAGCGTCTGGACGTGCTGCCCGACAGCTGCGCCGCCAGCGCCGACCTGCTGGAACGCGACCGTGCCATCTACGAGGAGAAGGGCATCTTCGCCCCCGCCCTTATCGACGGCATCATCCAGCAGCTACGCTCATACAACGACCGCACACTGCGCTCGGAGATTGGCACTAACCCACACAAAATTCTCGAATTAGTGGAAAGCTTTATCCACTGCGGATGATTGGCATACTCACTATCGTCATAACGTAATACCGAA
>CAMYZD010000095.1 GCA_947303735.1 uncultured Bacteroidales bacterium
TCTTCGTAATTTTGCAACCGCTTTCGAGAGATAGAAAGCTGTAAGCAAGAAAAGCATTGCAATATTGTCCTTTGATAGGAATTTTGGCAAAACTTCAAGAAGGAGGATTGAGCATTTATGCTTTCGCTTGTTGTGTATGCTATAGGCTCACGCCTTAAGCATATCTTCAGGCGTGAGATATGTTCTATAGACCCCGTTCCTTCAAAGGTTTGCCAAAGCCTCTATCAAGACGGACATGAGTACATAACCTCATGCCTTTCTTTATTGTATCACTGCCTGTTGG
Organism: uncultured Bacteroidales bacterium; assembly: GCA_947303735.1. GTDB lineage: Bacteria > Bacteroidota > Bacteroidia > Bacteroidales > P3 > Colimorpha. Next base: position 284 of record CAMYZD010000095.1, read on the forward strand.
AGGCTTGGGGCAGAACATCAAATCATGCCTTGCCTATGGACAAGAAATACAAACTCAGCTATGACCCGCCCAAGGTGGCGGTTGTCGCCTTCAAGGTGGAGCATGGACTACAGACATCACGTATCGTTGATATGGGGAGTGTTTTTACTCCATTTGACGATGCTACGTGGGACAATCCATCGTCTTCTACCGCTACAGGACTTTTCGGCGACGGGGACTGGACGGGCGGCTCATCTTTTTCAAGCAACAGCAGCTTTGGTTCCAGCTCGTGGGACAATTAGAAATGGATAATCAATATGTTATACATACCCTTTGTTATACATACCCTCCAGCTTCGGACGCAAGTCCACTGGACTTCCTTAATCCCTTTAAAAAGGGGACGGGCGGGAGCCGTCCGCGGACTACTTTGTTGTGTACAAACATGATGTGTTAGCCGTCCCCTCTTGAGAGGGGAGAAAACATCCAGTGAATGTTTGCCGAAGTGGCGGGGTATGTGTCAGAGAAACAAATCCTATTATAATCAAGAAAAAATGCAATAAAAATGAATAAACAATTTTTCCTCCTATCCTTTGTAGTAGTGGCAATCGCCACACTGGCAGTGGGCTGCCAGAAAGAAACCGGCACCGTCACCCTCGGTGCCGAGATTCAGAGACCTGTAAATGGCAACGCCAAGGTCTACATCGACGACCACACCCCCTGTTGGCACAACGGCGACGAGGTGTATATCAATAATGTCACCTACCCCGTCATGGCAGCGTCAGGTGCTTCGGCACGGATCGAGAACGTGGTGTCGGGCAGTGCGTATCGTGCCATCTTTCCTGCCAGTATAAGGCGAAATAATACAAACATCACAAATCGCAGCAATGTGGAAGTGAAATTACCAGCAGAGCAGCATTACGAGAGGGTAGGCAACCACCAGCGAGTGGATGTGCCGATGGGTGCCTACATCACCAGCGGAAGCACTTTGCAGTTCTACAACCTCTGCTCTGTGGTGCGGGTGATTGTCAGCAATTCGACGAATCAGGAACTGCCATTGCGTCGCATAATGCTACGGGCAGAGAATGCTATGCTGAGTGGAGCGGGCTCTGCCACGATTAGTGGAGAGTCGTCCGATTGCATTACTATGTCGAACCACTCTACACGCCATGATGTGAGTTTGAGCTTTACTAACGACTGTCCTGCCACGGTAGGGGCACGCGGTACCAGCACATTCGATATTGTGGTGCCAGCTTTTGCAACGGACAACGTGACACTCACACTGTATACAACTGATGGCTATTATTGTGAGGTGACAAAAGAAGATGTGGCTTTGGTTCGCAATACCATTACAACTGTGACGCTAAACGTAACGGAATTAACAGAGATGCCTCATGCCGAATTAGTGGATGGGAGTACATTTAATAATATTATGAGAAACATTGGAATGGAAGAGGTGGTAGACCCATACACTGGTGTTTCCGAAGAGGTTCATATGTTTTTTGTCACTGCCGTAGTGTTTGAATACAACAGCGTTGTTAATTCTGGTATTCGGCTCTCCTCGGATAACTCACCTGTACCCATTTATGGCAATATGGAAGGTACTGTACTCAAGGTTTCAACAATTGCGAATATTATAAATGCAAATCCAGATTGCAGTGAAATGTTTTCTGACAATCCACAATTTGATATAGTTGCCCAGGATGGACATCTTGAAACGATAGATTTTGGCAATGGCTTCAACACTTCGAATGTGACGAATATGAGATATATGTTTAGAGGATGTACTGCCCTGACGAGTGTTGACCTCACTAGCTTCAACACCTCGAATGTTACGAATCTGAGTGGTATGTTTTATGGTTGCAGTAGCTTGACAAACCTTAATCTCTCCAACTTCAACACTACGAATAATACGAATCTCAGTGTTATGTTTGCTGCTTGTAGTGGTTTGACAAACCTTGATGTTTCTAACTTCAATACCTCGAATGTGACAGATATGCTGGCTATGTTCTCTGGTTGTAGCGGCTTGACAAGCCTTAATCTATCTGCTTTCAATACCTCGAATGTGACGTATATGGAATGTATGTTTATGAATTGCAGTAGTTTGATAAGTCTTAATCTTGCCAACTTTAACATGGGTAGTGTGACATCAAAGACTTCTATGTGTCATAATCTTTCCACAGCGTCGGGATATTGCACAATAACATGCTCATCCGCCGTGCAGACGGCATTAGAAAGTGGGACGGGTCTGCCCACCAGCGGGGTGACGTTTACTTGGGTGCGGCCTTAGGTGAGAGAAGAATAGTCCCCCAAGGGACGACAGAACATAGGCAGGGGTGTGAACCCCTGCTTAGCGAATATTGATAACCAGAGCCCTGAAGGGGCGACAGAGAGTCAGCGGGATTCGGCGTGTCGCCCTTTCAGGGCTTCGATTATCGGTGTTGTTAATGCGGGGGTTACGCCCCCGCCTATGCACTGTGTCCCCTTCAGGGACTTATGGTGAAAGGCGTTTTTTACTTTCAATTTGGGATATTGCTACGGGGTGTCGGTGTGGGTTCGCCATGCCTTCGCTCTGGGTTCGCTCAAAGGGATGGGCAATTGGCGAAACTAAGAATACCTTTCTGTAGAGGCATCCCGACGCGTGCTATGCCCTTTCAGCATGGGAATCTTAAATATTGCGCGAGGGGTGTAACTTTTTTTGTGTATGTCAAATATTGTTTGTATTTTTGTATTTTCAAGAAAATGTATAGTGGGCTGAATATTAGTGTACTTATATTTGAGAAATAACAAAAAAATATATTATAAATAAAAATCACACATAAAATGACACCGTCGCACATCGAACACATCGGCATTGCCGTTACCAATCTTGACGAGGCCATCCGTTACTGGGAGGACGTCATGGGACTTAAATGTTACGCTATAGAAGAAGTAACCGACCAGAAAGTAAAGACTGCTTTCTTTAAGTGCGGTGAAGTGAAGATTGAACTTTTGGAGCCCACCTGCCCTGAGAGCACGATTGCTGCCTTCATTGAGAAGAACGGCGGCAAAGGTGGTATGCACCATATCGCCTTCTGCATGGAGGACACGGATCAGGCTCTGAACGACGCTAAGGAGAAGGGCATCCGTCTTATCGACCAGCAGAGCCGTGGTGGCGCCGAGGGTCTACATATCGGATTCCTGCACCCCAAGAGCACACTGGGCGTTCTCACCGAATTTTGCTGCAAATAAGTTTAAACTAAAAACTAAAAAGTAAAAAGTATTCGGCTACAGCCCTTTTAGTTTTTAGCTTTTACTTTTTAGTTTAAGATACAAGAATTTCTGGGTGGAACGAGCGGCGGCTAACGCCAGGAGCGAAACCCCATTCAATAACCCAAATAACTTTCAAATAATGGCATTTGAAGAAAAAATAAAAGAACTTCTCGACAAGAGAAGTGAAGCCAAAATGGGCGGTGGCCAAAAGCGCATCGACAAACAGCATGAACAGGGCAAACTGACTGCTCGCGAGCGTATTGCCCTTCTGTTGGACGAAGGCTCTTTTGAGGAGTTTGACATGTTTGTCACTCACCGCTGTGTTAATTTTGACATGCAGAAGCAGTCGTTCCTCGGCGACGGCGTGGTGACTGGCTATGGTACCATCGACGGTCGTCCGGTGTATGTCTTTGCTCAGGATTTTACGGTGTTTGCCGGTAGTTTGAGCGAGACGATGTCGCTGAAAATCTGCAAGATTATGGATCAGGCCATGAAGACGGGTGCCCCCGTTATCGGTTTGAACGACTCGGGCGGAGCCCGTATTCAGGAAGGCTGCAACTCGCTGGCAGGCTATGCTCAGATTTTTGAGCGCAATATTTTGGCTAGCGGCGTGGTGCCTCAGATTAGTGCCATCTTCGGTCCCTGCGCCGGTGGTGCCGTCTACAGCCCTGCATTGACCGACTTCATCATGATGACCAAGGAGAACAGCTACATGTTCTTGACAGGACCCAAGGTGGTGAAGACTGTTACGGGCGAGGATGTGACCGTTGACAAGTTGGGTGGTGCCATGGTGCATGCCACCAAGAGCGGTGTTGCTCACTTTGTGGGCGAGACCGAAGAGGCAACCATTGCCCTGATTCGCGACTTGGTGAGCTACCTGCCTTCGAACAATTTCGAGGAGGCTCCCTTCGTCCCCTCACAGGATCCTATCGACCGTTTGGAAGACAGCCTGAACAGCATTATTCCGGAGAACCCCAACGCTCCTTATGACGTGAAAGAGATTATCACCGCCATTGTAGACGATGGTAAGTTCCTCGAGGTGCATGAGAAGTTTGCTCCGAATCTGGTGGTGGGCTTTGCCCGCTTTGCTGGTGTGAGCGTGGGTATCGTTGCCAACCAGCCCAAGGCTATGGCCGGTGTGTTGGACTGCAACGCCTCGCGTAAGGGTGGTCGTTTCGTCCGTTTCTGCGATGCCTTTAATATTCCTATCGTCACGTTGGTTGATGTTCCCGGCTTCCTGCCTGGCACAGGTCAGGAGTACAACGGTGTCATCGTGCATGGTGCCAAGATGCTGTTCGCCTATGGTGAGGCTACGGTGCCCAAGGTGACCGTCACCCTGCGCAAGAGCTATGGCGGTGCCCACATCGTGATGAGCTGCAAGCAGCTCCGTGGCGATATCAACTATGCTTGGCCTACGGCTCAGATCGCCGTGATGGGTGCCAGCGGTGCCACTGAGGTGCTGTATGGTCGCCAACTGAAGGAGATTACCGATCCTGAAGAGAAGGCTAAGTTTGTCGCACAGAAAGAAAAAGAATACAACGATCAGTTTGCCAACCCCTACAATGCGGCTAAGTATGGCTACATCGACGATGTGATCGAACCTCGCAACACCCGTTTCCGCGTTATCCGCGCCCTGCAGGTGCTTGCCACCAAGAAAGATACACTGCCGATGAAGAAGCACTGCAATATCCCCTTGTAGTTGAATGCAGACACGAGACTGTATTATAGTTAACATTTTTAATTAATCAGGGGTTCTTCACCCCACAAAAACACAACAACACAAAATGAAGAAAGTTTTCTTAACCGCTTTTGTCGCTGCCGCTTTCGCTTTCGGTATGGCTTCCTGCAACAACAACAACAATGCTCCTGAGGAGACCACTGTTGACACTACCGAAGTTTGCTGCGAGCATCATTGCCAACATCAGTGCAACTGCCCCGACACCGCCTGCGCCGCTAATCACTGCGAGGGTTGCGTGAACGAGGAGTGCTGCTGCAAGAAGGCCTGCTGCGAAGGCAAGCACGAGTGCTGCGCTGAGCAGAAAGAGTGCTGCGAAGGTGAGCAGAAACAATGCTGCGAGCAGAAAGACTGCAAAAAGGAATGCTGCGAGCAGAAGAAGTAAAGCGATGAGGAATGTTAGAATGTAGAGTATTGTGCTAGTGTGTCAATACTGCCAATACTCTACAATCTACAACCCTCGAAAAAAAACTTGCTAACATTTTGATTGTTTCATCCGATTACAAAAAATGAAATATATTGCTAAATCAATAGTCGCAATCTTTGTAGGCCTGGTTCTCATGGCCGGAAGTGTTGAGGCTCGCCCTAAGGCAATGGCAAATCCCGAACCCCGTCCCGACATGGAGACGATGGTTCCCGATATGCCTGATTTTTGTCCTCATCACGCTCCTCAGCCCGTGAATATGATGGCCTGTAAGATGTGCTACCTGCCCGGGAAACAGGCGTTTGTGCTGGTTGACAGCATCGACTGTGCAGTGGACCTGCTGGTTCGCGAGGGCAATGGATTGCGCCGTGTGGGACGTTTTGTCACCGATGTGGCAAAAGGTCGTCACGATTTGAAGAATGTGGTTCGTCCAGTGTCGGTGGGCGTTTTTGGCGACAAGATTCTGGTACTTGCCAGCTCAGTGAAGGATTCGTCCTTCCTCGCCGTGCTCAATCCCGAACCTGTTGCCTGCGTAACTGAGGATGGATACGACACGCTCAAGGCAGTCAATCTGGTGGGCTTTGGCAGCAATGCTAGATACTTCCAGGTGGTGGCACCCGATAACGAGATCATAGTCGTAGGAACCAATCCTCTAGGCTATGACATCAATGTGATCGACATCACAGAAGGTCTGGAAAATATGGGCGTGGCATCTAGCTTCCACTACCATGTGCCCAAGCAGTCGGAGCGCATTCAGGCTTCCGACCCCCATGGTTGGGGATTGTCAATGGTGGCCATCTGTGTGGTTTTCTTTGCTCTGGTGTGCGTCTGCTTCATTATGAAAGGCTACGGTGCTATTATCATGAAGGCTCAAGACCGCAAGAGCAGCAAGGCTGTCGCCAAAGGTGAGGCCGTTGTTCCTGCCAAGACCAAGGATGTGGCTGGCGAGGTTTATGCTGCCATTGCCGCTGCCATCTATGCCTATGAGCAAGACCTCCACGACGAGGAAGACACCGTCATCACCATCCAGAAGGTGGAACGTGCCTGGACTCCTTGGAATGCCAAGTTCTATAATATGAATCAGTATTTCTCCACAAGAAAATAAAAGGGCGGAGGACATCCGCTGTTATAAATAATAAGTACCATGAAAAATTACAAGTTCAAGATAAACGGCAATGATTACAACGTTGATATTAACGAAGTAGATGGCCAAGAGATCAAACTGGATGTCAACGGCACCCCCTATATTGTCACCGTCGACAAAGAAATGCGTGCCCAGAAGCCCCGCACCACCATCGTCAACAGCAACCCCGCTCCCCGCGTGGCTGTTGCCTCAGGCGAAGTGCAGCGTGCATCCGCCCCCAATCCCAATGCAGCCGCAGGTGGCACCAAGGTGGCGACTCCGCTGCCCGGCACCATCCTCGATGTGTTTGTCAATGTGGGTGACCAGGTCAAGGCTGGCCAGCGTGTAGTGCTCCTCGAAGCCATGAAGATGGAAAACAATATCGAGGCCGACACCGACGGCACGGTCACTTCCGTCAATGTCCGCAAAGGCGACAGCGTCCTCGAAGGCGACACGCTCATTGTTATCAGTTAATTAATTGGTAAACTACAAACTAAAAAGTAAAAAGTGTATACTGATTTTAGTTCTTAGTTTTTACCTTTTAGTTTCTTTTAAACAAGTACAGCTATGTTCAATTTATTAGCATCAAGTGGTTTCATGGACTTCATGTCGACCCAGTTGCTGCAGTTCCTGCAGTATACAGGCTTTGCCAATGTTACATGGGGCCACATCATCATGATTTTCATTGGCTTGATATTTATCTTCTTAGGTATCAAGTTTGAGTTCGAGCCACTGCTCTTGGTCCCGATTGGATTTGGTATGCTGGTGGGTAATATCCCCTTCTATCCGGGTTTGAAGATCGGCATATATGAGACTGGTTCGGTGTTGAATATCTTATATCACGGTGTGCAGAACGGCTGGTACCCGCCACTAATATTCCTAGGCATAGGTGCCATGACCGACTTCTCTGCCTTGCTTTCCAACCCCAAATTGTTCCTTATCGGTGCTGCCGCCCAGGTGGGTATCTTTGCCGCCTATGCTGGTGCTCTGGCTCTTGGCTTTATGCCCAATGAGGCCGGTGCTATTGGCATCATTGGTGGTGCCGATGGTCCTACCGCTATCTTCCTTTCTAGCCAGTTGGCTCCCGACCTGATGGGTGCCATCGCTGTGTCGGCCTATTCCTATATGGCTCTTGTCCCCGTCATCCAGCCGCCCATCATGCGCCTGATGACTACTGATAAGGAACGTCGCATCCGCATGAAACCGCCTCGCCAGGTCTCTAAGCTGGAGAAGATTACCTTCCCCATCGTCGGCCTCCTCTTCTGCGCTTTCATCGTGCCTTCGGGTCTGCCCCTGCTGGGTATGCTCTTCTTTGGTAACCTGTTGAAGGAATGCGGTGTCACCAAGCGTCTCAGCGAGGTGGCTAGCAACGCTATCGTCAACATTTGTACCCTGCTCATCGGTATCACCGTCGGTGCCTCTACTCAGGCCACTACATTCCTCACAGGTCGTTCGGTGCTTATCTTCTGCTTGGGTGCCTTCTCGTTCATCGTCGCCACCTTCTTCGGTGTCCTTTTCGTGAAGTTCTTCAACCTCTTCCTTAAGGAGGGCAACAAGATCAACCCGCTCATCGGTAACTCTGGTGTCAGTGCCGTTCCCGACGCTGCCCGTGTGTCGAACAATGT
>CAMYZD010000096.1 GCA_947303735.1 uncultured Bacteroidales bacterium
GGGGTACGCGTGAGGGCGTACACGGGGGTACGCATAAGGGCGTACACGGGGGTACGCATAAGGGCGTACACGGGGGTACGCCCCTACATGTGGGTTGGGCGATAGTGCTAGCTGTAGTGCTGGTGTTCAGCACCTTCGTAGGCATGCGTGGCCGACTGAGCAAGAAGAGTCCTATCCGCGTGGGCACCGCCTACTTCTGCGGCAACGCCTTCCTCAACCAGCTGGGGCTGAATCCCGTGTTCACCTTTGTCAAAAGCATCGAGGAGATGAACAAAAACGCCAACCAACCTTTGACACTCATGGACGCGGAAGAGGCAAGACTGGTGTATGAAGAAGAGCGGGCTACGCCTGTGGAAATAATTGAAAATTTAAAATTGAAAATTGAAAATGAACACACCCCGGTCTTCGACCACCCCTCTAAAGAGGGGACGGGTGCGGCAGCCAATTCTCAATTCTCAATTCTCAATTCTCAACTTCCTGAAGGCACCAACGTGGTGCTGGTCATCATGGAGTCAATGACAGTGAACAAGACGGGGCTTTTCAATCCACAGAATTCCCACACTCCCTGTCTCGACAGCCTTATGCGCCGAGGACTGGTGTTCACCCACTGCTATTCGGCAGGCATACACACCTATAACGGCATCTACTCCACCCTCTACTCCCACCCAGGCCTCTTGGCACGCCACACATTAAAGCATACTTTCATTCCCTCCATGTGCGGGCTGCCCCACCAGCTGCAGGCCAACGGCTACCAAACCACCTATATGATGACCCACGACGAGGACTACGACAACATGCGCGGATTCCTCCATGCCAACGGCTTCGACAGCGTGGTGGGGCAACACAGCTACCCCCCTGAAGAATGGGTTGGCACCTGGGGAGTGCCAGACCATATCCTTTTTGAACATGCTATCACACACTGTACCAAGGTGTCAGAACAAGGTCCATTCTTCACTACCATTATGACCTGCAGTGACCACGTGCCCTATATCCTACCTGAAGGCATTCCTTTCGCCCCTCGCAGTAAGGATATGGCAGTTAAGATGACAGAATACGCCGACTGGGCGATCGGTCACTTCATGCAGTTGGCAGCTCAACAACCTTGGTTCGACAGCACCCTCTTCGTCTTCATTGCCGACCACGGCGCCGCTTCGTCGACCCTCTACGACATAGCCCTCTCCTACCACCATGTGCCCATGCTCTTCTATTGTCCTAAACATATCTCCCCCCAGCGGTATGAAGGGCTGGCACTGCAGCTCGACCTCTTCCCCACCCTCATGGGCATGCTGCCATACGATTACTGCAACAACACCTTCGGGCTTGACCTCCTGCGACAACACCGCGACATGGCCTACTTCGGCAGCGACGACAAACTCTGTGCCCTCGACACGGCCTACCTCTATGTATGCCAAGTGGCAGAAAACATCGAGCACCTCTTCCACTACTGCGACAACACCCCTGGCGACCAATCTGCCCAGCATCCAGACCTCACCGCTGCCATGCGCCGCAAAGTGTTCGGCTTGGTGCAACACTCCTACAACATGCTCGAAAACCGCACCACAAACTGCAAACCACTGAAGTAAGATGTAAGAACTAAGAAGGTAGGCTGCATCCAACTTTTAATTTTTAATTCTTAATATTTAATTTTTAAAGTGCATCTCTTTCTCTCCGACAACACCACCACCCCCTATGTCACCCTCCTGCCCGACGATTCGCGCCATTGTGTGCGAGTGCTCCGTATGGCGGTAGGCGACGAGCTGTGGGTCACCTCAGGCGATGGCACCATGTGCCGCGCCATTATCACCGCCCCTGACGACAAAGGCTGTGAAGTTGAGGTTGTCGAACGCATCACCAACTACCAACCCCGTCCTTTCCATTTGCATGTGGCAGTGGCTCCAACCAAGAATAACGCACGGCTGGAATGGTTTGTGGAAAAGGCTGTTGAGATAGGCATCGACCGCATCACACCCTTGATATGCGACCATTCGGAACGAGGTTCCCTACGCACCGACCGCCTCGAAAAGCTGGCCATGAGCGCCATGAAGCAGTCACTCAAAGCCACCCGCCCCATCATTGACCAGCCCGTGAAGATGGTCGACTTCCTCCGTCAGCAAGGCAATGCCGACCCCAGCACCCAACGCTTTGTATGCTATTGCTCTGGTGACGACCGCCACACCCTGCGCCAGCTCTACACCCCCGGCACGAACGCCCTCGTGCTCATCGGCCCCGAAGGCGACTTCAGCGACCGCGAAATCACCACTGCCCTCCAGCAAGGCTTCCAGCCCGTCACACTGGGCGACAGCCGCCTACGCACCGAAACCGCCGCCCTCTACGCCACCACAGTACTTAACTTTATGAATTAACGTAGGGGCGTACCCCCGTGTACGCCCTTATGCGTACCCCCGTGTACGCCCACAGAAATAACATCCATGAAAAAAATACTACTGATACTCCTAATTCTTAATTCTCAATTCTCAATTCTCAATTCCCTCAACGCCCAAACCCCTATCGCCCTGCTCAAATACGGTGGTGGTGGCGACTGGTATGCCAACCCCACCTCGCTCACCAACCTCATAGCCTTCTGCAATGCCGATGCCCAGATGAACCTCAACCCCGAATATGCCGTTGTGGATGTAGGCAGTTCGGAACTATTCAACTACCCCTTCGTCCACATGACCGGACACGGCAACGTGACCTTCTCCAACCAAGAGGCACAGAACCTACGCAACTACCTCATAGGAGGCGGATTTCTTCACATAGACGACAACTACGGCCTACGTCCTTTCGTCATTCCAGCCATGAAGAAAGTCTTCCCCGAACTCGACTTTGTCGAGCTCCCCTTCACTCACCCCATCTACCACCAACAATACCATTTCCCCAACGGGCTACCCAAAATACACGAGCACGACAACCTGCCTCCCCACGGCTACGGCCTCATTTGGGAAGGTAGGCTCGTCTGCTTCTTCACTTGGGAATGCGACCTCGGCGACGGCTGGGAGGATCCCGATGTGCACAACGACAGCCCCGCCACCCGTCAGAAAGCCCTCCGCATGGGCGAAAACATACTGCAATATGTCTTTACAAATTGAAAAATTAAAATTGAAAATTGAAAATTAGCTGCCGCACCCAGATAATTCTCAATTCTCAATTCTCAAATTAGTTGCCGCACTCGGATAATTCTCAATTCTCAATTCTCAATTTTCAATTCCCCAAATGCTCATCCTCGACTTCGACGGCACCCTTGCCGACACCCGCCGCAACATCGTCATGACCCTACAGCAAGTGATGCGCCAGATGGGCTATCCTGTGGCGGACGACGATGCCTGTGCCGCCACCATCGGCATACCCCTCCGCGACGCCTTCCTGCGCCTCATCCCCCAAGCCACCGAAGCAGAAGCCGATGCCTGCACCACCACCTACCGACAACTCTTTGAAGCCAACCGCCGACAACTCGTCCCGCAGCTCTTCCCCCACGTCCGCGAAACCCTCGACCTATTAAAGCACCTCGGCACCCGCATGGCCATCGCCTCCTCGCGCACCTCCACATCCCTCTGGGCATTCCTCCACGACATGGGCATAGCCCACTACTTCGAGCTAGTCGTAGGTGCCGAAGATGTCAGCCAACCCAAGCCCTCGCCCATGCCCGTGCTCCACATCCTCGACCAGATGCACATCACCCCCGACCAAGCCCTAGTGGTAGGCGACATGCCCGTCGACATCCTCATGGGACGCAATGCCGGCACCCGCACCTGCGGTGTCACCTACGGCAACGGTTCCCCCGCCGACCTCATCTCCGCCGATGCCGACTGTCTTATCGACGACTTCGCCGACCTCATCCCCCTAATCTAAAGGTGAAAAGGAATTCACATTAAAGCCCATCCACCTTAATTGAAAGGTGGAGATAATTGACCTGTGACACGAAAGCACTCGTTTCACAGGTCACGAGATACAATTTGTGGGTATTGCGGCAATTAGAGACATAGTGATATAACTGTTATTCTACACGTTAGAAATAAAATTTTGCCAGTTTAATTTTTCTTCGTACTTTTGCAACCGCTTACGAGAGAGAAGTAAGCAGTTTGCAAGAAAAGCATTGCAAGACTGTCCTTATTCTGAAATTTCGCCAAAATTCAAGTAGGAGGATGGAGCATTTTATGCTTTCGCTTGTTTGTGTATGCTATACCCAATAGCATATCGTCAGGCGTGAGATATGTTTCTTAAACCCCGTTCCTACAAAGGTGTTTGGCGATACCTCAGAATAGACGGACATGAGCACATAAGTCTCATGCCTTTCTTTATTGTATTATATGCCCGCTGGGGACTTGGGGCAAACAAAACTTCAATTATCTATATGAAAGATGATTTCAAGAAGGAGTACGTCACTCCTACAGTAAACGTGACGAAGGTCAGCGTCGAGGATGGCTTTCGGCTCAGTCACGAAAGCGCAACGCCAGTCACCGACCCCGCAGGCTATGGCATGACAGAAGGGGTGACAGGCAGCAATGAGAACTTCGACGGATCAAGTTTCCATTAGTCGTTAACCATTAAAAAAGAAGAAGAGATGAAGAAAAACGTAATTTCTTTGATGTCCTTAGCATTTCTAGCCGGACTAGTAAGTTTGACCTCCTGCAAAAAGGAGAATACGGGTGACGGCAGCCAGTTCTATGCCACTATGGAGCAATGTGCCGACCACTATGGTAAGACCATACTGAACGGCAGCGTTCTCAATTGGACTTCCTCAGACCAAGTGAATATCTACGGCACTGCGGGCAGCGGTCTCTATACCGCCCAGCCACAGATTCCCGCCACCAATGCGGTGTTCAACAACATTAGCGGACGCTCGGGCGAAGCTCCCTACTATGCCATCTATCCTGCTTTGATAGCCACCGCCTCCAATGCCGTCACGCTGCCTGCCACGCAGGTGACCGAGGATGGCTCGCTGACAGGCTACCCCATGTATGCCGAAAGCACAGACAACCACCTTGCCTTCAAAAACCTCTGCGGTCTGCTGAAACTGCACCTGACTAAGGCAAACACCAACATCAGCAGCATCGCCATCACCGCCAGCAGCGAGATTAACGGCAATTACACAGTTAATTACAATGGTGGCAATCCCACTCTTGCCTACGTCTCCGACGGCAGCACCACCACTACGCTCACCTGCACCACCGCACAAGCGATTGACAACGGCGCGGACTTCTACATCTACTTGCCCGCCGGCAGCTACACTAGCCTGAGCATCGCCATCACCAACGACCAAGATGTCACCTGCACCAAGAACAGCAACGAAGGTACCACAATCACCATCTACCGCAGCCAGTACACCACCATCAGCCTTGGTGAGAACGACCTGAATTTCACTACCGAGGAACCCGGGATTGAAGGAGCATTGCCCGGTATGTTTACTGTAGGAGTTGTAAATGGTGAAACGGTAAAGGTCCGCTTCTCACAGGGCAACCTGCAGTATCAGGCCAGCACCAACACATGGCGTTTCGCCGAAAACCAGTATGACTATGTGGGTGCTGACAACAGCAACATCAATGCAACATACAGTGGCTGGATAGATCTCTTCGGCTGGGGTACGGGCAGCAATCCGACCCTCTCGTCAACCAATTACAGTGATTATGACACTTTCGTGGATTGGGGCAGCAACGCCATCAGCAACGGCGGCAACGCTTCCAACAGTGGCTGGCGCACATTGTCCGAAATCGAGTGGTACTACCTATTCTACACCCGCGAAAACAACACCAACCTCGGCATCGCCAACGCCCGCTACGCCAAAGGCAAGGTAAACAATATCAATGGCGTGATACTGTTCCCCGAGGGATATACCCACCCCACAGGAGTGACTGCCCCCACGGGCATCAACGCCACTGACAATACAGGTTGGAACAATAACAACTACTCCTCTACCGATTGGGCAGAAATGGAGACTGCCGGTGCGGTTTTCCTGCCTGCGGCAGGCGACCGTATGGGCACGAGTGCCTACGATGTAGGAGGTGCAGGCAACTACTGGTCGTCCTCGATCAGCTATTTGGACTACGCAGTCAGCGCAATCTTCGGCAGCGACTATCTCTACGCCGTGTGCTCCAGCTTTCGCTACATGGGGTACTCTGTGCGTCTTGTTCGGAATAATGACTAATATAAAATGGACAATCTTGGTGTTGCAGATTTGCAATTGTAAGATACCGAAAGATTTTAATCCGTAAACATTGTTATTTGACCGCAACTAGTCAAAGAAAGCCCCTACCTATAGCGCAGGGGCTTTCTTTTATAGCATTGCAAAAAGTTGTAAAAAGCTGACGAAAAAATCAGCAGGAAGTAAAGTCTGCTGTACCTTTTTGATAGGAAATGCACAATATTTCGACCTGTTGTGCGTTATTAAAGTATGATTATCTACCACGGAAGCGATAGGAGGATTGAGGCACCAAAGATATTGGAGCCCAATCGCGCATTGGATTTCGGCAGGGGTTTCTATACCACCTTGAACGAAGTTCAGGCAGGTGGATTTGCCAATAAGGTGAAGGATCGCTTTCATTCGACAGAGGGAGTGGTTAACGTGTATGAGGTAGATATTGAACAGATGAAGGCCGACTTACAATATGTCTGGTTTGAAACCCCTGACGAGGCTTGGCTTGACTTTGTGAGCGACAACCGCAACGGGATAGCCACCCCAGAGCATGACTTTGCATTTGGGCCTGTTGCCAATGATGATGTGTTCCGAACTTTTGCGGCTTATCAGGCTGGAGTTTTAAGCAAAGAAGAGACACTGGCTCGTCTAAAGGTAAAGAAACTATACAACCAACTGACTTTTAAGTCAGAAAAAGCTTTGTCATACATTAACTTTATTACCGACTATAAGATATGACGCAACAGGAACAAAGGCAGTTTACTGCCACGATGCAGATAATTGTGCCACAGGTGATAGACCGTATGGTAAAGGAGTATGGCATGGAGGCAGGCAATGCCATGAGGGAGCTGTATACTTCACAGCTGTATGCCGATTTGGAGCGTGAGAGCAGCAAGCTGTGGCATCTCAGTCCACTGGCATTGGCAGAGCTGTGGCATAGCGAGAAAACAACAGGACGTATCCCCTACCCCGAAGAGGCATGAGCATAGAACTGGAATATCTAATCTATTGTATTGAAGAATACAAACGTCGGCATGGTACAAATGGCAAGGAGACCTACCAGCTTTTTGAACAGTCGGGTGCCAGCCAATATATCATTGACCATTATGATGCCCTGCACACGGCAGGCATCGAGTATACGCTAGACGATATTGACGGAATGCTGCAGAGGTAACGCGTTAATGTGTGAATGCGTTAATTCGTTAGTCGTGATTCGTCAATTCACTAATCACTATTCACTAAATTTCAATTTTCAACTTTCAATTTTCAATTCTCTAATAGTCCTGTGGCGACGACAAGGTGGGCATCGTAATGGAAAAAATGTTCAGCTACACAATAATTCCACTTTATGAACGTTATGTGGAAAAATTGATTTATGGAATCTACGATAGCATCTACTATTGGCAAATCAGGCAAAGTTTCAACCGTTGATGCTCTATGGTCGTTGATTGCCGGACAGAACAAAAGCACACGCCGAGAATTGACCGAGAGGCTTTTGACCGACGACATCGAGCTGGCCGAGCAACTATTATTGAAGGCCAGCATTGAGCGCGGATGGCAACAAGTGAAGGCCATGGAAGCTGATGGCAGCACGGGTGGCACGCTTCAAGACTTGATTGACGAGCTGAAAAAGGCTTGACCTATGCCGAAAGTCTGTATTTTTCCTTCCGACGAGTTCCGCCGCCAAGTCAAGCGTCTGATGAAGAAACACAAGACGCTTCTTGCCGATTTGGCGGAACTACAGCAACTGCTTCTCAAAGACCCTTGCACAGGCACCGACCTTGGCGGGGGCAAACACAAAATAAGGCTGAAAGTGGCTGCCAAGAATAAAGGCAAAAGCGGTGGCTACCGTGTAATCACATATCATGTGATAAAAACCGAGGAGGTGGTATATGTATACTTGGTCACCCTGTACGACAAAGCAGAGTATTCCTCCATTTCCGACAAGTATATTGACCAGATTATTCGTGAACTTTAAGTAGGGTAAAAACTACCCTATCTGCCCCGTGGCGACAACGAGGTGAGCATCGTTGTCGTAGATGGTGGCGTATTGGCCAGGGGCGATGCCTTGGATGCGAACATCGGAGAGGATAGAGACACCCTGCTCTGTGCGGATGAGATGCCCCTGCGCAAATTCTGGGGTGTGGCGGATTTTGAATTTCACATCTACGGGGGTGCCTGCTTCGAGTTGCT
>CAMYZD010000097.1 GCA_947303735.1 uncultured Bacteroidales bacterium
CGGCAAAGATGGTCTGCAGGTTATCTTCGGCAATGAAACTGAAGTCTTTGGGTTGTACCGACAACAAGGTCTGGTTGTTCTTAAAGATGTAGAGGGGGGTCAAGGGTTGAATGGTGTCGAATGGTCCTATGACGGAACCCTCTGCCTCAGGAGTGACGAACGATTTGATGTGCAGGCGTATATTCTTATTCTGAATAGGTTTGACAGTCTTGGGGTGGATGACGCTGGCACCATAGTAGGCTAGCTCAATGGCTTCATTGTATGGTATTTGCTCTATTTTGACGGTGTTGGGAAAATATTTCGGGTCGGCATTCAAAAAACCTGGCACATCTTTCCAGATGGTCATGCTTTCAGCGTCAAGGCAATAAGAGAGGATGGCTGCGCTGTAGTCGCTGCCTTCGCGTCCCAGTGTGGTGGTGTGTCCGTCGGAGGTGCCCGCGATGAATCCTTGCGTGACATACATCATGCAATCAGTCTCTTGGAAAGCTTTGCTTGCCTCTTTGGTAGCATTGAAGTCTACTATGCCTTCGCGGTAGTGGTTATTAGTGCGAACCACTTGGCGTATGTCCACCCATTTGTTTTTCAATCCAATACTATTTAGGTAATGGCTCACAATGGTGGTGGATATCAATTCGCCGTAGCACACCGTTTGGTCGTAATCGTAGTTGTACTGGGTTGGCGGTTGGGCTGTCTGTTTCTTTAGTCGAGTGAAGAGTTTCTCAAAGTCCTGGTATACAGGATAGCTGATATTGGGGAAGAGACCCTGAATGATCTGAAGGTGGTAGTTGCGCACTTGCTCCAAATGTAATGGGTGTTCTTCCTTTGGGCGCACCCCAGGCACTAGTTGTTCTAGCATATTGGTAGTCTTGCCCATGGCAGAAACCACTACTACAAGCGGCTCACCCTTGTGTGCTCCAACGATGTTCGCCATATTCTGTACGGCTTCTGTGCTGTTGACGGATGCTCCGCCGAATTTAAAGACCTTCATATCTTAGTTTGTAGTTCTTACTTCTTACTTCGTGGCACTCCTTTTATCGTCTGAGTACTCTCTCCATATCGCGGCGTGTGTCTTTCTCCTTTATACTCTCACGTTTGTCATAGAATTTTTTACCTTTGGCTAGCGAGATGAGTAATTTCGCCCTTCCTTGGGGGTTCACAAATAGCTTCACGGGGATGATGGTGAATCCACGTTCTTTGATTTTGTTCTGCAACTTGTGTAGCTCCCGTTTGGTGAGGAGCAGTTTGCGATCCCGTTTGGCAGCGTGGTTAAGGTAGGAACCAAAGCGGTATTCCGATATGTGCATCTGCCTTACGTAAAGTTCATGTCCGATAAACACACAGTACGAGTCAGTGAGATTCGCCTTGCCGTCACGGATAGATTTTATTTCGGTGCCCGTCAGCACGAGACCTGCGGTATAGTCGTCAAGCAGAAAGTATTCATACTCTGCCCGTTTGTTCTTAATTTCTATAATATTCTTTTCTTCCATTGTGGTAATGTAGTAACATTGAACCGGTTCCTCTATGTGCCAGTGAAGTGGTTATTTGATAGAGTGTGCTTTTTTCAAGGCACGAATTCTTTCGGCTGAGGTGTGGATGGTTTCGGCCGACAATTCGCCATTTTCTACCAGTTGCAGGATGGCGTTGACAGCTCGGGACACCATATTGGGGTCGTAGGTGCCGCCACCGTTGTTGGAGAGGCAGAGCATGTCGCAGCCGGCCAATATGGCTAGTTTTATGGCTTCTTCAAATCCGTATTGCTTGGCTATAGCTCCCATGGCTAGGTCGTCCGTCACAATCACCCCATTGAAACCAAGCTCGTTGCGCAGTTTTTCGGTAACCATCATGGGCGAAAGCGATGCGGGTAGGTTGTCACCCAGTTGCTTATTGATGACGTGCGCCACCATCACCATCTCTACCAAGCCTTTCTCAATAAGGTTGATGTAGGGTATCAACTCTTTTTCCTGCCAAGTCTCTGTCACGTCGACCAGCCCAGCATGGGTGTCGCCTGTGGCGCTGCCATGGCCGGGGAAGTGCTTCAAGCATGAGATAACGCCAGCTTTCTGTTGTTCCTCTATCCAAATACGGGCGCATTCCGATACTCGCTCAGGGTCGTTAGAGAAACTGCGTCCCAACTTGCCGATGATTGGGCAGTTGGGGTTGATGTTCACATCAACGCAGGGAGCAAAGTTGAGGTTGATTCCTGCATCTCTCAATTCTTGGGCTATGATGTGCGCATTGCGCTCCACCCCGTCAAATCCCGCTTGCTCTGAGGCCTGGGCACTGAGGGTCGTGGGAAATCCGTCTTGTGTCCGTAGTCGGGTCACTTTTCCCCCTTCTTGGTCAATGCCGATTAGAAGGTGCCCATTGGCAATCTTCTGTAGGTCGTAGCAAAGCTGTCTCACCTGCTTGGGCGAAGAGATGTTGCGGTGCCGTGTGCCGGTGGGGGCATCATATTCAAAGAGGATGATATTGCCCACATGATAATTAGTAATATCACTGACAATGTGGTTGTTCTCATCAATCGAGGTGCCACGGAAACCCACCAACAGCATCTCGCCAATATCTTGTAGCAGTTGGTCTTCACTTGATGTAGCCACTTGTAGGGCCTCTTGTTTAGCGTTCTTGGGAGTCTCCTGCCCACAGGCAGCAAAGCAGAATGCCATGAAAAGGGCTAGGAGGGGGAGGATTCGTCTATTCATTGGTTGTCATTTATTTTACGTTATTCTGCAAAAGGTATTCTGTGTACGATTGAGCGGCCGAGGGTGATTTCGTCGGCGTATTCTAGGTTGTCGCCTATGGCTATACCTCGTGCTATGGTGGTCACCTTCACTCCCAGCGGCTGCAGCTGTCGGTTGAGGTAAAAGCTGGTGGTATCTCCCTCCATGGTGGTAGGCAGTGCCAAGATAACCTCTTCCACAGGCGAAGGGATCTGTTGCTTGATACGCTGCATTAGCGACTCAATGTTCAGGTCTCCGATGCCCACGCCGTCGATAGGGGAGATGATGCCTCCCAGCACATGGTAGAGTCCACGATATTGCTGAGTATTCTCAATTGCCATCACATCTTGAATGTTCTCCACTACGCACACTATGCTCTGCACGCGCTTGGGACTTGAGCAGATGGGACATGTATCACTGTCGCTGATACTATGGCAGATATGGCAATAATGTACGTCTGTAGTCAACCGTTGTATGGCATCAGATAGCTGGAGCACTTCGCTGCTTGGCTGCTTGAGGAGGTGAAGGGCGAATCGCAATGCCGAGCGCTTACCCACCCCGGGCAGGGTGGAGAGGGCTTCGACGGCCTTGGTGAGGGTTGTGGAGGGCAGTTCCATAGTTGGGCGTTTCTTCTATCAGGCTGGCCTGTTTTCTTATGAAAATGCAAAAGTACGATTTTTTTTCGTATTTTTGCATTTTGTTTGTTAGAAATGTTTGCAGTAGCCCTCGGTTGTTATCTGCTAATCATTAAATGCTAAAAGGATATATGAAACATATAACTGATTTTACCATTGTGTGCAGGGAGCAGTTGGGCAAACACTATTTTGCCCTTACCCTCCGCCACCCCGACCTCTTGCCCCCTATCGCTGCAGGGCAGTTTGTGGAAGTCGAAGTGCGCAATTGTCGTGAAGTAATGTTGCGTCGGCCTATCTCCATCCACGATGTCGACTCCTCCGCCAACACGCTCACCCTGCTCGTCCAAATTGTGGGCAACGGCACTCGACAGCTCGCCACACTCAACGAGGGCGACACGCTCAATCTGATTTATCCGCTGGGACATGGATTCTCTCTCCTCGGCAACAATCCCTTGCTGGTTGGCGGAGGTGCCGGCATAGCTCCCCTGCTGTATCTTGCCAAGTGTTATAACGACCGTGGCGTGCGTCCCACTATCCTCTTGGGTGGGCGTACCAAGGAACTGATACCCGTGCGCGAAGCCTTTGAGCCCTACGGCAAGGTGCTCTATTCTACCGAGGACGGCAGTTTGGGCGAGAAAGGCTTAGTCACCCAGCATTCCCTATTCTTCGCCCCCTACGACCATATCTGCACCTGTGGCCCTACCCCCATGATGAAGGCGGTAGGCCGCTATGCTGTGGAGAAGGGTATCCCTTGCGAGGTGTCGCTCGAGAATATGATGGCATGTGGCATCGGTGCCTGCCTCTGTTGTGTCACCGACACTGTCGATGGTCACAAATGCGTCTGCAAGGAAGGCCCCGTGTTCGATGTGACCAAACTGGCCGATTTCCTTGAAAACAAGTAGGCTATGAACCGCAAGAATAAGGTGAAATGGGGCTTGGCGACGCTTGTCTCCCTGCTTTTTTGGGCTGTTTCCATTGGGATGGCAGTAGAAGATAATACATGGAAAGCGTGGGCTTGCTTCGCCTTTTTTACCTTAGTGTTGCTAATATACTTTATGAATTTTGCCCGAGTGGTCATCGGTTCGCAGTCAGTCTTGTTCACCGACGAGAATCTTGTCATTGTCGGTTTTTTCGGCAAAAAGACCCCTATTCCTTGGAACAGGATTGAGGGCTTTGGCACCTGGAAAACCCGGTATCAAAATCAAATAAAGGTTTTTACCCGCGACACTGAGAAGGAGATTAAGGAGATGCCCACAGCGTTCCGACGCTTCTTGGCACGAGTAAACTATGATTTTTCGGGTGCCATATATTTTATCTTGGAAGACATGAGTGGTATGAGTATGGAAGAGCTGCTTGAAAAGTGTAACAAAGAATTGAAGAAACATCAAAAAGGAAATAAAGTAAGATGAAAAGCACTACACTCTCAACAACCTCGGAGAGGTTGAATCTCAATAACCCCACACAAGGGACGCAGTGTGGGGTCATGAATAGCACTAGATTCAGCGTCCCGAAGGGACGCGACATTGAGGCAGGTAAACAGAAGGAGTTTTCTATATATTACTTCGAAGAGGCAAACTCTCGATATCCCCTTACTGCAAGTGTGAGGTGTATCAAGTGAATACGTCTCAGCATGTCGAAGACACACGCTCTCAAAATCGAATGAATAGAGCCCACACCAAAAAAGTCACATTATTAGTATTAATTTTTAATTTAACCGTGGTTAATCTATCTACTAAAATTCACAATATCACGCTGAAGAATCCCGTGATGACCGCCTCCGGCACCTTCGGCTATGGCGAGGAGTTCGCCGACTTTATCGACCTCTCCCGTTTGGGCGGTATCATCGTCAAAGGCACTACGGGCGAGCGCCGTCAGGGCAACCCCTATCCCCGCATGGCAGAAACCCCGTCGGGCATGCTCAATGCCGTCGGGCTGCAGAATGTGGGTGTCGAGACTTTCTGTCGCGAGGTCTATCCCCGCATCAAGGATATTGATACCAAGATATTTGTCAATGTCAGCGGCTCCTCCATCGAGGAGTACTGCCACGTAGCGGAAATGATTGACGAGCTTGACAACATCCCCGGTATTGAACTGAACATCAGCTGCCCCAATGTCAAGAAGGGCGGCATGGGCTTCGGTACCAACCCCGACATGGCGGCACAGGTGGTGCGTGCCGTGCGCCAAGTCTATCATAAGACTCTGATAGTAAAGCTTACTCCCAATGTCACCAGCGTGGTCGACATAGCCAAAGCGGTCGAGCAGGCAGGTGCCGACAGTGTCTCGCTCATCAACACCCTGCTGGGCATGGCCATCGATGTGGAGCGCCAGCGTCCCTATCTTAGCACCATCACTGGTGGTCTCAGCGGTCCCTGTGTCAAGCCTGTGGCAGTGCGTATGGTGTGGCAGGTGGCTCACGCTGTGCAGATTCCCGTGGTGGGTTTGGGTGGCATCAGCACCGCTGCCGACGCCCTCGAATTCCTCATGGCTGGTGCTAAAGCTATCGAGGTAGGCACTGCCAACTTCCTCGACCCCACCGTCACGGTGAAAATCGTAGAAGGCCTAGAGGACTACTGCCAGCGTCACCACATCGACGACATCAACGACATCATTGGCATTATATGATTCTCATCGCCGACAGCGGTAGCACCAAGACCCATTGGTGCAGTGTGGATGGCGGCGTTGTGCGCGAACTCGTCACGCAAGGGCTCAATCCCCGCCTCACTGACGACCATACCCTTCTCACCGTCTTCCGCCATGCGGGGGAGCAACTCGGCAGCCCCGACGCGCTCTTCTTCTATGGTGCGGGATGCGGCTCCCAAGAGATGCAGCAGCGTATGGCGTCACAGCTTTCTGTCGTCTTTGCCAAAGCCACGTGCCACTGCGAGGGCGACCTGCTAGGGGCCTGTCGTGCCCTCTGTGGCGATAATGCAGGCATGGTGGGCATTCTGGGCACTGGCAGCAACCTCTGCTATTACGATGGCAGCGTGATAGCCCGTCAGCGAACCTCCACAGGCTATATCCTCGGCGACGAAGGCTCGGGCAACCATATCGGCAGGCGGCTGCTCAAAGACTACCTCGAGGAACGTATGCCCACCCATCTACGAGCCATGTTCCATGATAGTTATGGCATGACCCACAGCCAGCTCCTCGACCGCCTCTATTCCCAGCCCTACCCCAACCGCTTCCTAGCCTCGCTCACCCCCTTTGCCGCCCAGCACCAGGACGACCCCTACATCACCACCCTGTTGCACGACTGCTTCGGCTCCTTCTTCAACCAGCTGGACTATTTCGATGCGCACCGTAACATGCCTCTCCATCTCGTGGGTGGCATCGTCCGCACCTTCCTCCCCGCCATCCGACAGGCTGCCGAAAGCCATCGCGTCACCCTCGGCACCCTTCTGCCCGACCCGATGCAAGGGCTAGTGCAATACCATTCCGCCCACACTGATTGATGTTATTCCTTTCATTCTAATTCTTTCAAAATGGGTGTACTGTAGCCCATTTCTCCCTGTCAGGGGTAACTGGATCTACCCTGTTTTCTCTGTAGTGCCCTTCTGCCTCCATCATATGTTCGCTTCCTACATCGAGGAAAAAGCGAAGGTAGAGCGAACCTACAGCGAAGGTACGGCGAAGGCAGAGCGTGTCCACGTTTGATAATATAATGATACCGAAACGGGCAAAAAACAGGGTGCCACTTTTGAGTGTAATAGTCTATTTCGGGTGCAAAGATACATTTTTTATTTTAGGCAACCTCTAAAAATAGCCCGTCAGGGCTTTTCGTTCAATAGAAACGCGTTGATTAACAATATTTATTTCCCGTAGGATTAAGGAAGTCCAGTGGACTTACGTCCGTTTAATCCTATTTTTGGAACCTACCTTTAGTTACACATTCAATCTGTTTTACTAATACATTTACACATTAACGAATTAACACATTCAAATATTGACTCCCACATTGACGAATTAACACGTTCACACATTCAAAAGATTTCCAGATTCAAACAATCTCTATTTCATAATCCAAATACATTGTGGAGTAAGTCCTTGTTTAATTCTGGGTGGGCATTGTATAAGTCAATGTTGTGCTCCGCTATCGTCTGGATTAGTTGCCATTCATCTTCTCGCAGCGGATGGTATGTCTCTTTGGGGTAGTGCATCAAGTCGTCGTATTCTTCAATGTGGTCAAGTATATAGTCTGTTTCTTCTGTAATGGTTTTCAGCATACTCATTAGTTCCACTAAGGAATGGTGGTGCGCAAAATATGCAAAAAACAGGAAAGAGGCAGTCTTCTTGGTTATATCATATACTTTTGGGATGTATTCATGCAAAATCACATCGAAAGCTGGTTTCCCATTGGCTGCCGTAAAGTCCTCGACTTCCTTCTGGCAAAGCATTGCAGCGGCATAAAGTACATGCGTCTTATATCCCAATTCATACTCCAAGTTATTCTTCCGTTCTTTCGCCTCGGTAGGATTAAAGGTCTCAATATAGTCCAAATAAGTGCGGTACATATCCTCTCCCTCCCCAGAGAAACCTATCATGGAGTCCATTAGGCGGTCGGCAATCCTATCAAGCGTGTCAATATTCTTCTCTCCGCGATTCATTGCCTCCTGTAGTAAGCGTGATGCATGTTCAGCATTTTCGTGTTCCAACTGGAGTAACCGATTGATATTATTGTATAGTTCGTCGTCCATGTT
>CAMYZD010000098.1 GCA_947303735.1 uncultured Bacteroidales bacterium
ATCTGGAAATCTTAGGGAATTCTATTTTTGAAGAATCTGTTTTATTTTGATGTAAGGTGACTTCTATAAATCACCTCGAAGTGGTGTGACCATTAATAACACCGTACAAACATTGTACGGTGTCGCGACCGAAAGGAAGCAACATCGTACATTGTGCAATGCAGTGATAATCAGGATGTAGCCAAGCTGCATCTCGGAGAGACGCGACAATGAAAACAAATAAATAGAACCCACAAAAAGCAATATGTCAGTTTTTTTTCCGTACTTTGCATTTTTATTTAATCCATCCATCATATCAATTGTAATCTTTATCAACCATGAAAACAAATTCTTTCCGCGCACTGACCAGCCAAGAGGTCCAACAACTGCAACTTCTGGGCAACCGTGCCGACAACTGGGCCGAAGTGACCGTGAGCGACCCCTTCGATGCCAATCTTTTCCGCAACAACGTATTTATGGGCACCCTACGACTTGGGGCATTCAGCACAGGCTGCCTGCACGACGGCGACCTGCACCTGCCGGAAGGAATATACAACTCTATGCTTGCCAACGCCACGGTGGGCGACCACTGCGCCCTGCACAATGTGCGCATGCTCAGTGGCTATAGCGTAGGCGAGCACTGCCTGCTGTTCAACATTGACGAGATGACCGCCTCGGCCCCCAACATAGAGAATGAGTATCCCTGGATAGAACCCATGAACGAGAATGGCGGCCGCCGCATCCTCCCTTTCGCCGGCATGACTATCGGCGATGCCTACCTGTGGGCCAAATACCGCGACCACGGCAAGATGGTAGAACGCCTCGAGGCCATGACCCGCCAACGTCTCGCCACCCCCGACGGCGCCTACGGCCATGTGGGCAGCCACTGCACCATCAAGAACACCCACACCCTCCACAACGTCACCCTCCTCTCGGATGCCGACACCCCCACCCGCATCGAAGACTGCATCGTGCTGGCCGACGGCGTGGTGGGCTACGGCAGCACCTGCGAATACGGTTGTATCGCCATGCGCTTCGTGCTGGGCGAGCACGTACACCTTGAATTCGGCGTGCGCCTCAACGACACCGTGGTGGGCGACAACTCTACCATAGCCCGGTGCGAAGTGGGCAACAACATCATCTTCCCCGCCCACGAGCAGCACCACAACAACTCCTTCCTCATCGCCTCGTTGGTGATGGGGCAGAGCAACCTGGCCGCCGGCTGCACGGTAGGGTCCAACCACAATGGCCGCACCGCCGACAACGAAATCGTCGCCGGCCGCGGTTTCTGGCCCGGCCTCTGCACCAGCCTCAAGCACTCCTCCAGCTTCGCCTCCTACTGCCTCCTCGCCAAAGGAGCCTACCCCGCCGAACTCAGCATCACTCTTCCCTTTGCACTGGTCAACAACAACCCCGCCAAAAACCGCCTAGAAGTGATGCCCGCCTACTGGTGGATGTACAACATGTATGCCCTCAACCGCAATATCACCAAGTTTGCCAAGCGCGACAAACGCAAGAAACGCGCCCAACACATCGTCTTCACGCCCTTCGCCCCCGACACCGCAGAGGAGATCATCAACGCCCGCCAACTCTTGAAATACTGGACCGAGCAAGCCTACCTGCAGTCGAAGGCCCAACACCCCAACGACAAGACCGACCCCATCGAGGTGGTGGCCTACGGCATGGAAAAGGGCAAACGCAAAGTAACCGTCCTCAAGGCGGCCCAGGGCTACAAAGCCTACGAAGAGATGCTGATTTACTATGCCATGACTACCCTCACCAACGACGGCAAAGAGACCGCCCTGCCCGACCCCTGCCTGGGCGGCGGCCCCCGTGTGCGCGAATGGGTGAACCTAGGCGGACAGCTGGTGCCCCAGGCCGACCTCGACCAACTGATGAGCCAGATAGAGCAGGGCACTATTAATAGCTGGGACGAGATACACGAGCGTTACGACCAGTGGTGGGAGGCCTACCCCGACATGTGCCGCCAACACGCCTACCTCACCCTGTGCGACCTGCTGCTCTGCCGCACCATCAGCGACGAGCAGTGGCAGACACTGCTGCAGCGCTTCACCACCATCCGCCAGTATGTGGCCGACCAGGTCCGCATCACACGACAGAAAGACGAGGAAAACCTCTTCCGCCAGATGACCTACCGCAACGACGCGGAGCTACAGGCCGTGCTGGGATAAAAAGTTAGAGTTGGGCTTTTAGCTCTAAAAGGAATTCTTTTGCCTCGAGGAGGGTCTGCGAGACCTGCAGGAGGCTGTCGGACGTTCCCTTTTGCCGCAACTGGTCGTTGACCCCGTCGAGGGTGTAGCCGCAGTCGCGCGTAAGATGGTAGATGTGCTTGAGCAGAGCAATGTCGTCGGCCGAATAATAGCGGGTGCCCTTATTGTTTTTGTGAGGCTGGAGAGCAGGTATCTCTTTCTCCCAGAAACGCAGGAGTGAGGGGTTGACACCCAGTTCATGGGCTACCTCGCCGATGGTGTAATAGACTTTTTCAGACATAGTGTTCTAGGTTTGATTGTGTAGGATAGTGTGAAACAGGGGGAGCGTTAGTAGGTGTAGTATCCTTGATTGTCTTGGTAGGATTGCTGCTTGGTGTATTTGACATCATTGAGGCTGCTGGCCTTGATGTTGATTTGGAAATTCCAGCTTTTGTAGTAGCCGAAGGGGACCCAGTTGAAGCGCATCTCCCAGCAATGGAGGTCGCGGTAGATGTCGAGTGAGGTGTAGGACATGCCCTTATTGACGAAGTCGTAGCCGGTGGAGAAGGCAATCTTCCAATTGGGGGTAAGGTCGACATTGCCCGAGACGCTGAGTGTCTGGATAACCTCCTTCTTGAGGTTGAACTGGGCGGCGATGTAGGTGCTGACATAGCTGAGGGTGTAGTTGAACGAGAGGTTCCAGGGCATGGAGAAGTCGGCATAGGTGCCCATCATCAAGGCGGGATTGTAGTTGAAGGGGGTCTGCATGATGGGTGGTACTATCAACTCGCCCTGAGACTTATCGCCCTTCTTTTTGCCACCCTTTGACTGGAAGGTGGAGTTGTTGATGCTGTAGGAAATCTGGGTGCTCCAGGTGGAGTTGTTTTTCTGAAGCAGTTTGTCCTGCACCTTCCAAATGAACTGGTCGTGCTTGCGGCCAGCACTGTCGATATAGTAGGGGCTGAAAGAGCCGGAATAGTTCAGCACGAGGTTCTTGAAGAGAGTAGTACGTCCCGTGACGCTGAGGTCGGACCAGCGCAAGGAGTCTTTGGCGAGGTCGTAGCTGGTATTGAAACTGAGATTCTCGAGGAGGGTAATCTTGCGCACGCCGGTGACGGTGTCCTTCTTGTTGGCCACCTTCATCTCAAGATTGTTGCCTATGCTGAAAGTGACACGACCCGAGCGACCGTCGCTAGGACCGCCATAAAGGCTCTGCTCAAAGATGGAGTAGCGATGGACGTAACCTGTATTGTCGGTATAGGACTGCCACCAGCCGAGCTTGGGATTGCCAAAGTCGGGGCGGTAGTTGAAGGAGACGGAGGGGTTGATGACGTGGCGGAGAGCCTTGACAGGACCGTACTTGAAGTTAAACATGCCGTAGATGCGAGTGGAGAGGGAGGAGGTGAAGCCGACGTCGCGGTTGGCACGGAAGCCACGGACAGTGTCGACAAGGAGAGTGTTGGCAACGGTGTCGAAGGATTTGCGTATGGTGCTCCAGTGCCACCGCTCGGTGTAGTTGACCGAGGAGGTCCAATTAAAGTATTTGAGCACCTTTTGCGAGAAACTGAGGGGGACGGCATGCTGGATGCCATACTGCATCTTGTTGAGGATGGAGAGTTTGAAGAGGTCGGAGTCCTGAGAGGTGATGTTGTTGTCGGCCGAGAAGGTGTAGGAGAGCGAGATGTTCTCATACCAGCGGTAGGAGCCGTTGACCATCTTGCGGCGGAGGGGATAGAAGGTGGTGGAGCTGAGGGAGAGCGAGGGGAGCTTGAGGTTGATGAGGCCGGTCTGTACGTTGTAGGACTCGCGAAGGGAGGCGGCCAGGTTGAAGCCTCCACCTAGCTGGGCAGTATAGGAGATACTGGAGGTGGTGGTGCTGTTGAAGTAGTCGTTGCGATTGGTGGTATTCTTGTTATAGTTGCGGCTCTGGAGGTTGACGTTGGCCGAGAAGCGGCTGCGAGGGTTGGCCTTGGCGTCCTGGTCGTGCTTCCATACCAACTTGAAGTCGCTAAACTTGTTGAAGGTAGCGCTGTCGCCGGGGATGCCCTCCTTGGTGATGCCGTAGCGGAGGTCAAAGTCGCCCTTGAACTTATAGCGCACATAGTAGTTGCTGCGCGCTTCGGCCGCCCAACTGAGGTTGGTGTAGAGTTCACCCAAGAGCGAGAGGTCGATGTTGTCGTTGATAGGCCAGTAATAGCCGCCGTCCTTGAGATAGTAGCCACGGTTGTTCATCCACCCATAGTTGGGCATCAGGATGCCCGAAGTGCGGTCTTTCTTCATGGGGAAGAAGGCAAAGGGTAGGACGAGGGGGGTGGGAACATCCTCGATGGTGACATAGGCTGGGCCGGTGAAAATCTTGTCGCCTGTGATGAGCTTGGAGTGACTGAAATTGATGGCGAAATGGGGGTGGGAGTAGTTGCAGGTGGTGTACTGCCCACCATTGAGGTACATGATGGAATCGCTGATTTTCTTGACCCGCGACCCATGGAGGAAGCCTTCGCCCTGCTGGGTGATGACACCCGAGATAATGCCCTTCTTGGTATTATAATTGAAAACGATAGTATCGGCCATATACTCGGCGTCGCCCTCCTTGAAGAAGGGACGCCCGACAGGGTTGCCGTTGGAGTCGACAACATGCTGGGCATAGAGCATCTGGGTGTTGAAGTCGACCCTGATTTCGTCGGCTTTGAGCTCCATGGATTCATATTCTATCTTGCCCTTGTTGTAGAGCTGTGCCTTGCGTCGGTTGACATCGAAGGCGATGGAGTCTTGAGCCTGATAGTGGACTATGCTGGTGAGGGCACTGGGCGAGTTGCCTATGACGGGCAGTTGGGAGTCGAGCGTATCGGGAGGAAAGTCGAGCGTATCGTCGTCCATGGCTTCAAGCAAATCGACCAAAGATTTAAGCGAATCGGCAAAGGCGCTGAGAGAATCGGGCAGGGCTGCAGACAAGCTGTCGGGCAAGGAATGCAACGACGTATCAGCCTGTCGTACAGAAGGTGAAAGCCCCTTGAGAAGCGAACGGGAGGAGCCGAGGGAGGGAGACAGAGTCGAAGAGACAGTGTCGACCTGGGCAAAGAGGTCAGTGGTCAGCCCTAGAAACAAGACTAACAAACAGATGTTCAAAAGTTTCCACTTATTTTTTCTCACTTTCCGAATTTACTCGTATCTTTGCAATTTGAAATTGCAAAGATACCAACTTTTTGCTCATTTTTGAATAATAAAAAAATACAATTGAAAATGAAACGCTTACTCGCCCTTTTTATTGTGCTGGTATGCATAAATGGAACTACATTTTCTCAAAAAAAAGCTGCCGGGCAGGTAAAAACCGTTGTAATTGACGCAGGTCACGGCGGTGACAAACCGGGTGCCATAGGCAAAAAAAGTAAAGAAAAGAACATCACCCTCTCGCTTGCCCTTAAGTTGGGGAAGCTGATTGAGGACAACTACCCCGATGTGCGAATCATCTATACCCGCACCACCGACGTAGACATCACCCTCGCCGAACGCGCCCGCATAGCCAACCGCGCTAAAGCCGACCTCTTTCTCTCGATTCACTGCAACTCGTGGACCAACTCGACCCCTACAGGCGTGGAGACCTACGTCATGGGTCTGTCGCAAAGCCGAGCAAACATGGAGGTGGCCAAGAAGGAAAATGCCGATATACTGCTGGAGAAGGACTATAAGGACAACAGCGACTACCAGGGCTTCGACCCTAACTCGCCCGAGAGTTTCGTGATGTTTGCCATGTATCAAAATGCCTATATCGACAAGAGCCTAGACTTCGCCGGCCTCATACAAGACCAATACAAGAGCGCCATCAAAACCATCAACCGAGGGGTGAAACAGGCGGAGATATTTGTATTGTATAAGACCGCTATGCCGGCTGTGCTCACCGAGGTGGGATTTATCAGCAATCCCGAAGAGGAGCAGTACATGTTGTCGGACGAGGGACAGGCCACCATCGTGGTGAGCATATTCAAGGCATTTGTGGCCTACAAGAGCCAGACCGAGGGAACCAAGGCACCCACCGACTTGAAGATAGAACTGAAGGGCTATAAGAATCCCACAGCCAAGAAGAAGACCGAGGCACCCGCCACAACGGAAAAAGCCACCCCCGAGACCGAGAAACAACCCAAGGACGAAGCTGTGAAGGTGAAAGAGGAGCCTCCAATGCCCTCGACCATGATACCCTCGACCGCACAGACCCATGTGGAGCCTCCTCTGCCCTTGGAGGAACCTACGGAGATTGAGTTACCGATAGCTCCCTACCCCACGACCGAGGCAGCTTCATCCGAACCCACCCTGCCTGTAGCCACCACCGGCAGCAAAGAAGTGGTGTATAAGGTACAGTTTATGACCAGCACCCAGCGACTCAAGGCCAACGCCCGAGAGTTTAAAGGCATCACCGACTATGAGACCTACCAACAGAAAAACATTATATGCTACACTACCGGACGCTTCTCTTCGGCACGCGAGGCAGCGGAGTACCAAAAGACCGTACGCGGGAAAGGCTTTGCAGATGCTTTTGTGGTGGCCTTCCAAGGCGAGGAACGCATCAGCATGCAAAAGGCAAAAGAAATCAATGGGAAGTAGGCTCTCACTTAATTATGTTATAACGTAATTACGTAATAACGATTAAATTATCAACGAATCATCATATCAACATTTAAAAATGATTGAAGTCAAAAATA
This sequence comes from uncultured Bacteroidales bacterium, assembly GCA_947303735.1. Classification (GTDB taxonomy): domain Bacteria; phylum Bacteroidota; class Bacteroidia; order Bacteroidales; family P3; genus Colimorpha. The sequence continues at coordinate 6,884 of CAMYZD010000098.1, forward strand.
TAACTAAGATTTACGACGGCCAGCGGGCATTGGACAATGTCAGCTTCACGGTGGAGAAAGGCGAAGTGGTGGGACTTCTGGGTCCCAACGGAGCTGGTAAATCGACACTGATGAAGATACTCACCTGCTATATCCCCCCTACCGAAGGAGAGGCAGCCATCTGCGGCCATAGCATCTACGACGACCCTCTGGCGGTGCGCAGGGAGATAGGCTACCTGCCCGAACACAACCCTCTTTATCTTGAGATGTACGTGAGAGAATTTCTGAACTTCTCGGCTGGCATCAACGGCTTGAAGCATTGTAAGGACCGAGTGGAAGAGATGATTGAGCTAGTGGGACTTACCCCCGAGAGCAACAAGCGCATCGGCCAACTATCAAAAGGCTACCGCCAGCGCGTGGGACTAGCCCAAGCCCTGATACACGACCCCAAGGTGCTGATTCTTGACGAGCCCACCACGGGTCTCGATCCCAACCAGCTTGAGGAGATTCGCTCTGTTATTAAAAACGCTGGCAAGGATAAGGTGGTGCTGCTCTCCACACACATCATGCAGGAGGTGGAAGCCATGTGCTCTCGTGCCATTATTATCAACCACGGCAAACTGGTGTCGGACGACCACCTGCAGAACATCACCTCGCAACAGCTGACCGAGAAATTCCACCAAGTAACAATGAATAGTTAAACAATTGTCCGACTAATCCGACCAGTCCGACCAGTCCGACCAGTCCGACCAGTCCGACCAATCCGACTAAAAAAAAGAAACAATATGACTCGCCAACAGCTTATAGACCTAATCCACGCCCGCCGCTCATTCCTCTGCGTGGGGCTAGACGTAGATAAAAACAAGATGCCCGCTCACCTGCGCGACACGCAAGACGGCGTATTCCTATTCAACAAGGCAATAATCGATGCCACCATCGACTATGCCGTTGCCTACAAACCCAACCTCGCCTTCTACGAAGCTATGGGCATAGAGGGTCTGGTGCAACTAAAAAAGACGATGGACTATTTGCACCAACTGGGCAAACCCGCCTTCACCATTGCCGATGCCAAGCGTGGCGACATCGGCAACACCTCGCAGCAGTACGCCAAGGCAT
>CAMYZD010000099.1 GCA_947303735.1 uncultured Bacteroidales bacterium
AGATGGGTATCCGCGGCAGTGCCACGACGGAGCTTATTTTTGAAGATTGCCGTATTCCCAAAGATCGCCAGTTGGGACAGTTGGGTAAAGGATTTGGCCTTGCCATGAAGACCCTCGACGGTGGTCGTATCGGTATCGCCGCACAGGCTCTGGGTATCGCACAGGGTGCTATGGACGAGACGGTAAAATACACTAAGGAGCGTAAGCAGTTTGGTCGCAGCATCAGCCAGTTCCAGAACACCCAGTTCCAGATGGCAGACCTAGAGACCAAGGTGCAGGCCGCCCGCTTGTTGGTGCGTCGTGCACATTACAACAAAGACAATGGTATTCCCTACAGCGCCGAGGCTGCTATGGCAAAGCTATTTGCTGCCGAGACGGCAATGGAGGTGACCACCAAGGCTGTGCAGTTCCACGGCGGCTATGGCTACACCCGCGAATATCCGGTGGAGCGCATGATGCGCGATGCCAAGATTACCGAGATTTATGAGGGTACCAGCGAGGTGCAGCGTATGGTGATTGCCGGCAAGTTATTTAAATAATAGTCAGACCAGTCAGACTAGTCAGACTAGTCTGACATAATTTGAAGAACATGAAAATCGTAGTATGTATAAAACAAGTGCCGGACACCACTGAGGTGAAGATTAATCCGCAAACCGGCACGCTGATTCGCGAGGGCGTTCCCAGCATTATGAACCCCGACGACAAGGGCGGACTTGAGTTTGCCCTGCAGCTGAAAGATAAATATGGTGCCCATGTCACGGTTATCACTATGGGTCTGCCCCAGGCAGAGGCCATTTTGAGAGAGGCGTTGGCAATGGGTGTGGACCGTGCTATCTTGCTTACCGACCGTAAGCTGGGTGGCGCCGATACCTTGGCAACTTCAAGTGCCCTGGCCGGTGCTCTGCGTACGATGGAGTACGACCTGATCATCACTGGTCGTCAGGCCATCGATGGTGATACTGCTCAGGTGGGACCGCAGATTGCCGAGCACCTCGACCTGCCTCAGGTCTCCTATATGGAAGACCTGCAGTACGACGAGGCTACCAAGACCTTCACCATCCGTAAGCAGATGGAGGATGGCTACCAAGTGCTTGAGATGCAGGCCCCATGCGTAGTGACCGCACTGGCAAGCGCCGTGCAGCCCCGTTATATGACTGTGAGCGGCATTGTGACCTCCTACGACAAGGAGGTAGAGGTGTGGGGTGCAGACCGCATCAATGTGCCCGAAGACCGCATCGGTAAGACGGGTTCTCCCACTTCGGTGTTCAAGTCGTTCCCCAAACAGCTGAAACCCGCGGGTCAAACCTTCGAAGTAACCCCTGAGGAGGCTGTGGAACTGATAGTCAATAAACTGAAAGAAAAACATATTATCTAATAGCCATGAATTTACAAGATTATAAAGACGTATACGTATTTGCCGAACAGCGTGATGGCAAAATCCAGAATGTGGCTCTTGAGCTGTTAGGTAAGGCCCGCGAATTGGCTGACGCCAACAATGAGAAGGTGGTTGCCATGTTGCTGGGTAAAAATATTAAAGGCGAAGCCCAGACCCTTATTGCACATGGTGCTGACAAGGTGCTGGTGGTCGACCACGACCTGCTTGCCACCTATCTTACCGAACCTTATACTGAGGCAATCACCCAGATAATTAAGGAGTTCAAGCCCAGTATCATGTTGATAGGTGCAACCACCATTGGCCGTGACCTCGGTCCTCGCGTGTCTGCCCGTAATTTGACCGGTCTTACCGCCGATGCCACCAAATTGGAAATCAGCGACGACGAGGCTCACGAGTTCCGTATGACCCGCCCCGCCTTTGGTGGAAACTTGATGGCAACGATTCTCTGTAAGAACAATCGTCCGCAGATGTCTACCGTTCGTCCAGGCGTGATGCAGATGATGCCTGCCGACAACAGCCGTAAGGGTGAGATTGTAGACTACACCGTGCAGTTTGACGAGAAGAAAATCAGCAGGGTGAAGATTGTCAAGACGGTGAAGGAAGAAAAGGTGATTACCGATATCAGTCAGGCAAAAATCCTGGTCAGCGGTGGTCGTGGTGTGGGTACCAAAGATGGTTTCTCCAAACTGGAAGCCCTTGCCAAAGAACTGGGTGGTGAGGTCTCGAGTAGCCGTGCTATGGTCGATGCTGGCGTGATGGACCAGAGCCGTCAGGTGGGTCAGACTGGTAAGACGGTTCGCCCCAACCTGTATTTGGCTTGCGGTATCAGTGGTGCTATCCAGCATCTGGCTGGTATGGAAGAGAGCGACCTAATCATTGCTATCAACAAGGATAAGTTCGCACCTATCTTCAGCATTGCTGACCTCGGCATTGTGGGCGACCTCCATAAGATTGTCCCAATGTTGACCGAAAGACTTAAGAATTTGTAGTATTATACAAACAATAAGTAAGAGGCTTCTTTGTTAAGAGGCCTCTTTTTTTATTTTCAGTCATACAGCAAGATAGCCAAGAAATAGAGATTGTGTATTTTGATAATAGTTAATTTTTTTATGCTATTTGATTTTTTTTTCTTATTTTTGCATCTTGTTTTAGGGCAGATGAAATGAGTGATTCATGTGTGCAAGTGATAGATTATATATTTATTCATCATAATTCATTATAATAATGAGAGTCATTATCACTAAGAACTACGACAACATGTCGATCTGGGCAGCAAATTTTGTTGCCAAAAAGATTCTAGATGCCAACCCAACACCTGAGAAGCCATTCGTCTTAGGTTGCCCCACCGGCAGCTCCCCTCTCGGCCTCTACAAGCATCTAATCGAATTGAATAAAAAAGGTGTTATCAGTTTCCAAAATGTAATTACTTTCAACATGGATGAGTATGTGGGACTGGATGTGAACCATCCTGAGAGCTACCACAGCTTCATGTGGAATAATTTCTTCAATCACATTGACATCAAGAAGGAGAATGTCCATATTCTCGATGGCAATGCTCCCGACCTTTTGGCCGAGTGTGCCCATTATGAAGAGATGATTGAGCAGGCTGGAGGCGTCGACCTGTTTATGGGTGGTATTGGTCCCGACGGGCATATCGCATTCAACGAGCCAGGAAGCAGCCTGACTTCTAAGACACGTATTAAGACCCTGACCACCAATACAATCCAGGCGAACTGCCGTTTCTTCGACAACGACGAGTCGCAGGTGCCTAAACAGGCATTGACTGTTGGTGTGGGTACTGTTATGGCAGCACGCGAGGTTCTGATATTGTGTAACGGTCCCAAGAAGGCTCGTGCCCTACGCCACATGATTGAGTATGGCGTAAGCCACATGTGGACGGCCAGTATGCTTCAGATGCATCCTCACGGGACAGTAGTTTGTGACGAGGAGGCTTGCGAAGAATTGAAGATTAGCACGTATAACTATTTTAAAGACAAACAAAAGCTGGAAGGCATTGTAGATAAGTACCTCCACATGTTTGAATAGGTTGTTATATTTGGATGCAAGATAGCAGAGGCGGTGCAAGTGTGTGCCGCCTCTTTTTGTTTTTTCTATAGCAGAGGGACACGTTTCTTCAACCAGGTGAGTTGCTTCTTTGCGTAATGCCAGGTGTTGAGTTTGATAGCATCGGCAGGAGAGGTCTCTCCAAGAGTGTGCGGATGGTCCCATAAGGCAAAGAATTCCTTATATCCAACGGTGTTGAGTGTCGTGAGATGTCGAAATGGGTATAGCCTGCGGGCTTCAGCCTCGAGTCCGTTGGCGAGCATTTGGTCGACACGATGGTTGATTCTCGAGCGTAGTTCGTCGCGAGACCTGTCTATCACAATAGGTTCAATGCTGAAAGGGCGGGGTTGCCGAGGCTGCTGGATAAGTTGGCTATAGGGTTTTCCTGCCGTCAGACAGACTTCGAGGGCACGTTGGATGCGAACGCCGTTGGCCAGGTCGACCTGGGCATAGTAATCAGGGTCGAGTGTACGGAGCATCGCACGCAGACTTTCCACTCCCTCGGTGTGTAATTGGTGTTGTAATTGCTGTCTGAGTTCGGGCGAGGGGTCTGGCAGAACTGCGATACCATGACATAGCGCCTCTATATACAACCCACTACCACCTACGGCAACAACTGTGTCGTGCTGCTGGAAGAGGGTGTCGAGCAGGCTTAGGGCGTCTTCTTGGTAGGTGAATACGTTGTAAGGATGTTGGATAGAGCGGCAGGCAATGAAATGGTGGGGGACGCTGGCAAGTTCCTCAGGCGTAGGTCGCGCCACTCCGATGTCCATCTCTGAGTAGAATTGGCGGGAATCGCAAGAGACAATCTCGGTTTGCAGCTGCTGGGCCAGCTGGATGGCGTGGGCAGTCTTGCCCGATGCCGTAGGTCCTAGGATGAGCAGCAGTTTTTTGATGGCTTTATTCCTTAGGCTTGATGCCGAGCTGAGCGGCTTTTTCAATCATCAATTGCCAGGCAGCGGTCCGTTCGTTGGGTATGATGCCGTCGAGGATGGCATCTTTAATAGCATCCTTTATGATGCCTACTTCGTGACAAGGGGGTAGGCCGAAGGTCTGCATAATGTCCTCGCCACTAACAGGTGGCTGAAAGTTACGAATACGGTCTTTTTCCTCCAATTCGACCAACTTCTGTCGAACGATCTGGAAATTCCTCATGTATCGACGAACCTTATCTTCGTTCTTGCTGGTGATATCGGCTTCGCAAAGGGTCATCAGGTCATCAATATCATCACCAGCATCGAAAAGCAGCCTGCGCACGGCAGAGTCGGTCACCTCGTCTTCGGCAAGGATAATGGGACGTAAGTGGAGGAGTACAAGCTTTTCGACATATCTCATCTTGTTGTCAAGTGGTAGCCGAAGGTGTGAGAAGATGCGTTTGACCATCTTGCTGCCACGCACTTCATGGCCGTGGAAGGTCCATCCGAGGCGTTCGTCGTACCGTTTGGTGGCTGGTTTGCCAATGTCGTGAAGTATTGCTGCCCAGCGCAGCCAGAGGTTGTCGCTTTTCTCTGCCACGTTGTCGAGGACAGTCAATGTATGGTAAAAATTATCTTTGTGACCGCGTTGCCCAACGGTTTCTACTCCTTTCAAAGCACTGAATTCGGGGAAGATGATGTCCATCAAATTAGACTTGTACAATAACTTGAATCCGATGGAGGGTTTGGGGGAGAGGATGATTTTGTTGAGTTCTGAAATAATGCGCTCGGCAGAGACTATCTTGATGCGTTCGGCATTTCGTTGGATGGCCTCAAAGGTCTCGTTTTGAATGATAAACCCCAACTGTGTGGCAAAGCGTATGGCGCGCATCATACGTAGCGGGTCGTCGCTAAAGGTAATATCGGGGTCAAGAGGGGTGCGGATGATGCCTAGGTTGAGGTCGCGAATACCCCCAAAGGGGTCAAGCAGCTCACCAAATGTGTCGCTATTGACTGAGACCGCCATAGCATTGATAGTAAAGTCTCTACGATTTTGGTCATCCTGTAGGGTACCGTCTTCTACAATGGGTTTACGGCTGTCGTGGCGGTAGCTCTCTCTTCGAGCACCGACAAATTCTATTTGCCAGTTGGTGCCAGCGTTGTTATAAATGAAAGAAGCGGTGCCAAAGTTCTTGAACACATGTACCTCTATGTTGGGGTTGATTGACTTGGCTGTGGCTTTGGCAAGGTCGATGCCGTTGCCTACGCACACGATATCGATGTCGGTGCAGTGGCGTTGGAGGAAATAGTCGCGAACGACTCCTCCCACGGCATAAGCCCTTACGCCTAGTTGGTCGGCGGCATTGCCGACAATGTGATAGATGGGGTTGTCGAGTGCGATGGGCAAGGTGTAGAATAAATTAAGTTATAGGGTTATTGTGCATTGTAGTCGATGGTGCGAGATAGGTTGCCTTCTTCGTCGTAGAATTCCCAAATGCCGACGCGTTGACCTTGTTGGTAGTTGCCTTGGTAATAGGGTATTCCATTTTCACGATAGACGATATAGGGGCCATCTTCGGCACCATCCTTGAAGTTGGCTTCTACTTGTGGTGAGCCGTTGGGAAAGTAGAAGAACACTCTTCCGTTGCGGACTTCGTCGGTCAGCCGCTCAGTGCTTCTTACGGTGAAGTTACTGTAGAATTGGATTACATCTTTGTGGTTGTCAGAACAGAATACAACGGTACTTGGAGTGCCGAACATGCCTAGGTCTGACACATATACTGAGTCGAGCTTACCATCGTAGTAGCTGCCACCATTTCGGTTATAGAATTTCCATTGGCTGCCGAAGTCGTGGCGTTTTGAGAAGTCGGCCGTGGCAAAAAGCTGCCCGTTGTCGAAATAGTAGTTCCAAGTTCCTGTAGGGACTTCGGGTTTGCCTGTGAAATGTTTTTCAAATTGGAGTTGACCACTTTCGTAGTACATCCGTTCGCCTACACGTGTGGGGTCTTTTTTGTCACCTTTGACGAGAAAGACCAGCAGGGGATTGCCGTTGGGGTAGGTTTGAATGACCTCTTCGCGCACATGTCCGCAGGCGTTAAGCAGCAGCGTTGCGGCAAGTATAATGATGATTCTTTTCATATCTGAATTGTGTTGGCTATTTGTCACGGAAAAAGATAGAGATGGGTACACCATGGAAGTCCCACATCTCGCGTATACGGTTTTCTACAAATCGCTTGTAGGGGTCACGCACGTACTGTGGCAGGTTGCAGAAAAAAACAAACTGGGGATAGTGGGTGGGCAGCTGTGTGATATATTTTATCTTGACCCATTTCCCTTTGACTGAGGGTGGTGGGTTCTGTTCCTTGACGATGGGCAGGAGACGGTCGTTCAATTCGCTGGTAGGAATGCGGCGGCTGCGTGACTCGTATACCTGTCGGGCAGTTTCCAGCACTTTGAAGATTCTCTGTTTATTCAGCACACTGGTGAAAATGATGGGCACGTCCTCAAAAGGTGAAATACGGCTGCGTATCAAGTCTTCAAACTGACGATGAGTCTTGTTGTCCTTCTCAATGAGGTCCCATTTGTTGACCACCACAACCACTCCTTTGTTGTTGCGCTGTACGAGAGAGAAAATGTTGAGGTCCTGTTGTTCTAGGCCTTGACTGGCATCGATCATCAAGATACAGACATCGCTGTTTTCTATAGCCCGTATGCTTCGCATGACCGAATAAAACTCCAAGTCTTCACTCACTTTCGACTTCTTCCGCAGACCGGCAGTGTCAACAAAGTTGAAATCAAATCCATACAGATTGTAGCGTGTGTAGATGCTGTCGCGAGTGGTGCCAGCTATGGGGGTGACAATGTTACGGTCTTGCCCGGTGATGAAGTTGATAAAGGAGCTCTTGCCCACATTGGGACGGCCTACTACAGCAATGCGGGGCAGCCCGTCAGTCTCGTCCTCTGATCCCTCGTCAAAATCTTCCACCACCGCGTCGAGAAGGTCACCAGTGCCGCTGCCCGTCATGCCGGCAATAGGGTAGGGCTCACCCAATCCCAGTGAGTAGAAGTCGGCTAGCCCATTCATCTCTTTCGCGTTGTCCACCTTGTTTGCTACGAGTATTACCTTCTTCTTGCAGCGACGCAGCATGTCGGCTACGTCTTCGTCCATCGGAGTCAGCCCTTCGCGTGCATCGACCAAGAAGAGTATCGTATCTGCCTCTTCTATGGCAAGTTGTACTTGCTTCCGAATCTCTATTTCAAAGGCATCGTCGCCTCCTACCACATATCCGCCTGTGTCGATGATCGAGAAGTGTTTCCCATTCCAGTCTGAATGTCCATATTGACGGTCGCGAGTGACTCCCGAAGTCTCATCCACAATAGCTTTTCGGCTTTCTGTGAGGCGGTTAAACAGGGTGGATTTTCCCACATTGGGTCGTCCAACTATAGCTACAATATTACTCATATTTATTTCTCAA
>CAMYZD010000100.1 GCA_947303735.1 uncultured Bacteroidales bacterium
CTTTTCAGCGAAGCGAACCTTTATAACTTTTTATCCTTTCAAGCGAAGCGAACTTTTTTAACTTTCGATTATCGTCAATTTCGCAAAGGCGAGCAGCAGGGTCTTCTGACCCACACCCTCAAAGAATACGATGGCTTTTCGGTCTTTGCCAGATCCCTCGCATGAGAGCACTTTGCCCGTGCCAAACTTGTCGTGGCGTACGGTCATGCCGGGCTGGATGGCATTGATGGCTTCTGCCGAGTTCTGCGCGGTGGGGCCTTTGGCCGCTGTTGCCTTTACAACGGGTTTTAGGTTCTTGGGCTTGGGTTGGCTGGCGCGTGGAGCGGACCCTTGTTCCGCCTCGGGCGAATATTTAATGCCCTTGATACCCCGAAAGGCGGAGGGCAGCTCGCCTACATCGGGGAAGTTTTTCTGTCGGCGAGGCAGCTCGATGTATTTGGGGTCGATCTCCTCTACGAAGCGGCTCATCTCTTGGCAGGAAGAGTTGCCATATTGGTAGCGGGTGACGGCGTATGAGAGTACCAGCTGCTTCTCGGCTCGGGTAATGGCAACATAGAACAGCCGGCGTTCTTCTTCCAACTCCTGCCTTGAGGAGATGGACATGATGGAGGGGAACAGGTTCTCCTCCATGCCCACCACAAACACATAGGGGAATTCCAGCCCTTTAGCAGCATGGATGGTCATCATAGATACTTTGTCGGCATCTTTGTCGTCGTCCTTGTCCTCGGAGGTGAGCAGCAACACTTGTTGAAGGAATTGGTCGAGGGTCTTGATGTCTGGCTCGGAGTTTTCCGAATTCTCGGAGATTTGGGAATCCTCAGAATTCTCCTCAAATTGGTCTTCCATCTCGCAGAACTCCTGTATACCATTGAGGAGTTCTTCGATATTCTCTATTCTGTTGGGATTGTCGGGGTCGTCGTCGTTGCGTAGCAGGTTGATGATGCCCGAACTGTATACTATCTGCTTTGCAAGGTCGTAGGCGTTTGCGGTGGAGAGCATTGAGGAGAATCGCTTGATCATCATCACGAAGTCGGTCACACGCTGAATGGTGCCGCTGTTGAGTCCCAACCCGAAGGATGCGATGTTCTCCAGAACGGTCCAGATGGCTACATCGTTGTCGGCTGCTGCCACACGCACGCGGTCGAGGGTCGTCTGCCCGATGCCTCGGGCGGGGTAGTTGATGATGCGGACCAGCGACTCGTCGTCGTAGTTGTTCACCACTAGTCGTAGGTATGCCAGCACGTCCTTCACCTCTTTGCGTCCATAGAAGGAGATGCCTTGATACATGCGGTAGGGTATTTCAGCCCGTCGAAGTGCTTCCTCTATGGCGCGCGATTGCACGTTGGTGCGGTATAGGATGGCGAAGGATTTATAGTTCAACTCTTCGGTTTCGTGGGCATGCTTTATCGTGTCGGCCACCTGCTGGCCCTCGTGGCGCTCGTCGTTGGCACGTAGCAGGCGGATTCGGTTGCCCACGGCATTGTCGGTCCAGATTTCCTTTTCTATCTGTTCGACATTTTTGGCTATGACCGAGTTGGCGGCATCGACTATCATCTTGGTCGAACGGTAGTTCTGCTCTAGTTTGAAGAGCTTTAGGTTGGGGTAGTCGCGGCGGAAGTTGAAGATGTTCTGGATGTTGGCACCTCGGAAGGCATAGATGCTCTGTGCGTCGTCGCCTACTACGCAGATGTTTTGGAAACGGGCAGCCAGTTTCTTCACTATCAGGTATTGTGAATAGTTTGTGTCTTGGTACTCATCGACCATGATATACTTAAACCTATTCTGGTATTTCAATAGCACGTCGGGGAAGTCTCTCAGCAGTATGTTCATGTTGAACAGCAAGTCGTCGAAGTCCATCGCCATGGCAGTGCGCAGGCGGTGGTTGTACTGCTTGTATATTTCGCCAATCATCGGGCGGTGCGAGTCCTTGTCGGTCTGTTGTATCTCAGGGTTGTTGGCATAGTCTTCGGGGCTGAGTAGATTGCTCTTTGCCATGGATATTCGGCTTAGCACTACCCCCGGGCTGTAGGTCTTAGGGTCGAGGTTTTGGGATTTGACTACCTGCTTGATGGCCGACTTGCTGTCGTCGTTGTCGTAGATGGTGAAGGTGTTGATGTATCCCAGTTTCTGAGCCTCAGACCGCAGTATGCGGGCAAAGACAGAGTGGAAGGTGCCCATCCAGATGTTGCGTGCCTCGCTGCCCACCAGCTTCATGATACGCTCTTTCATCTCGGCTGCCGCCTTGTTGGTGAAGGTGAGGGCAAGGATGCTGAAAGGGTCTACACCCAACTCTATCAAGTGGGCTATGCGGTAGGTCAGCGTACGGGTTTTGCCACTTCCGGCACCAGCAATGATCATCACCGGTCCTTCGGTACAGGCTGCAGCCTCGCGCTGCGCTTCGTTCAGTTGGTCTAATAGTTCGCTCATATCACTTCAATTTTCACCGTGCGCAGCTGTGCCACTGCGTCGTACAATCTGTTGCTTTGCGACTGACGTACGCTCACATCCAGCCGACAGTCGAGGTTGAAGTCTTGGTTGGTCGGCACCAGGTTGAAGTCTTTGATGATGCGCATCACATCGTTCATGGTCGCGTACTCGAAATGTAGACGGTAGCGTATGTCGATGGTCTTCTCGATGATTTCGGCATGCTCAATGGCATCGCGGGCAGCGGTCTTATAGGCGTTGGCAAGTCCCGAAGCTCCCAGCAACACGCCACCAAAATAGCGTACCACCACCACCAGCGTGTCGGTCAGGTCGGCACTCAGCAACTGACCGTGGATAGGCCGTCCTCCTGTGCCCGAAGGTTCCCCATCGTCGTTGGCGCGGTAGGCGTCCTTCGTGGGTCCCAGGATATAGGCATAGCAATGGTGACGTGCGTCGAAATACTCCTTGCGCAAAGCCTCTAGGTGCTGTTTCACCTCGTCGGTGCTACGCACAGGGAAGGCAAAGGCTAGAAACTTGCTGCCTTTCTCCTTGTAAAGCCCTTGGGCAGGGCCTGCAATTGTATGGTATGTGTCGTCAAACATACATGTCAGATAATTATGCGGCAAAACTATGCTGCATAGTGGTTGCAAAAATACGCTTTTCTCTTGACATACAAAAATAAAGTTACTAACAACACATGAAATACTACCTTCCTGAGATACGAGGTCGGGTCCCTCTCACCTTTGCGCTGTGTGGGTGCATGAGGAGGAAGGAGAAAGGCGTAGGCAGTTAGAGCAGGTCCGCTTAAAATTCGGCGGTCTTGGGGGTGCGGGGGAAGGGGATGACGTCGCGGATGTTGGCCATGCCGGTGACGAAGAGCATCAGGCGCTCGAAGCCGAGGCCGAAGCCGGCGTGGGGGCAGGTGCCGTAGCGGCGGGTGTCGAGGTACCACCACATGTCCTTCATCGGGATGTTGCGCTCGTTGATGGCAGCCAGCAGTTTGTCGTAGTTCTCCTCGCGCACTGAGCCTCCGATGATTTCGCCAATTTGTGGGAAGAGGACATCGGTGCCTTGAACGGTCTTGCCGTCGTCGTTCTGCTTCATGTAGAAGGCTTTGATTTCCTTCGGGTAGTCGATCATGATGACGGGTTTCTTGAAATGCTCCTCAACCAGGTAGCGCTCGTGCTCGCTGGCGAGGTCGGCACCCCAGAAGACGGGGAACTCGAATTTGTGACCGTTCTTGATGGCCTCTTCGAGGATGCGGATACCCTCGGTGTAGGGCAGACGGACGAAGTCGGTGTCGACCACGCTCTTGAGGCGCTCGATAAGGCCTTTGTCGATCATGTTGTTGAGGAACTGGAGGTCGTCGGCGCAGTGGTCGAGAGCCCAGCGGACGCAGTATTTGATGAACTCCTCTTCGAGGGCGGTGAGGTCGTCGATGTCGTAGAAGGCCATCTCGGGTTCGATCATCCAGAACTCGGCGAGGTGGCGCGGCGTGTTGCTGTTCTCGGCACGGAAGGTGGGGCCGAAGGTGTAAATCTTACCTAGAGCAGTGGCGCCGAGTTCGCCTTCGAGCTGTCCGCTCACGGTGAGGGCGGTTTGCTTGCCAAAGAAGTCTTGCTCGTAGTCGATGCTGCCGTCTTCCTTGCGGGGAGGATTCTTCATGTCGAGGGTGGTCACCTGGAACATCTCGCCGGCACCTTCGCAGTCGGAGGCGGTGATAAGGGGAGTGTGGAAATAGAAGAATCCGCGCTCGTGGAAGAAGGTGTGGATGGCGTAGGCCATGTGGTGGCGCATACGCAGTACGGCACCGAAAGTGTTGGTACGTGGACGTAGGTGGCCAATCTCACGGAGGAACTCCATCGAGTGGCCTTTCTTCTGCAGGGGGTAGGTGTTGGGGTCAGCTTCGCCATAGAGGACGATATCAGTGGCCTGAATCTCTACCGACTGACCTGCGCCTTGCGAGGCGACGAGTGTGCCGTCGACACTGATGCAGGCACCGGTGGTGATGCGTCGCAGCAGGTCCTCGTCGAAGTTGGCAAGGTCGACAACAATCTGTATGTTATTAATCGTGGAGCCGTCGTTGAGGGCTATGAAGGCAACGTTTTTGTTGCCACGTTTGGTTCTAACCCATCCCTTGACGTTGATGGTGGTATTGATAAGCGATTGAGTGCTGTCGGAAAGTAGCTGCTTGATTTCTATACGTTTCATTTGGATATAATATATTATTGATTTCGGATTATGAGGTTGTTGTTGTATTCTGAGGAGATGGTCGTTACGATGTCTTATTCCCTTTCTTGACCTTGGTCAATTCGGCCAGTTCGACGTCGGAGGCGAACTTGACAATTCGCTCTTCTTGGTCGCGCCGGCAAATGAGGAGGGTGTCCTCATCGCCCGCAACAATATAGTTGTCTAGGCCTTCGATGATGATGGTGCGGTTGGTAGGGAGGTGTACCAAGGTGTTATGAACGTCGTAGGCAAACACGTTGCCAGATATAAGGCTGTTACCGTTGCTATCGCGGCGACAGGTGGAGTAGAGTGAGTCCCAAGATTCGACGTCAGACCACCCGAAGGAGGCCTCGAGGACGTAGACGTTCTCGGCATGCTCCATAATGCCGAAGTCGACTGAGATGGCCTCGCAAAGTGAGTAGATGCGGTCGATCTCGATGGCAGGGGTGTCGCTCTTTAGCCCGAAGAAGTTCTTGGCAATGTTGGGCAAGTGGGTGCGGTATGCCTTGCGCAGAGTGGGCAGCCTCCAGATGAAGATACCTGCATTCCAGAAGAATTCGCCGGTGGCGATAAATTGGCGCGCCATCTCGATTGGCGGTTTCTCGGTAAAAGTGACTATCTTGTGTAGGTTATTGACCTTTGGCGAGACGAGATCTTCGGCAAACTGGATATAGCCGTATTTGGTGTTGGGGTTGGTGGGGCGCACGCCTATCGTGACGATGCAGTCGTTCTTCTCGGTGATGGCCAATGCTTGGTTGATGTCGTTTTCGAAGTTCTCTTGTCCGAAAATGGCATGGTCGGAGGGTGTGACGATGATGTTTGCCTTGGGGTTCATGTGGTAGATGACCGAGGCGGCGTAGGCGATACAAGGGGCAGTATTGCGCCGGGTGGGTTCGCTGAGCACTTGATAGGGTGCCAGATCCTTGATTTGTTGGCGTACTCGGTCGGCATAGAGTTCCCCCGTTACTATTATTATATTCTCGCGTGGGCAGATGTTCTCAAACCGATGGAAGGTGGATTGCAGCATCGACTGGCCATTGCCCAATATGTCAATGAATTGCTTAGGGTTGTTCGCCTTGCAAATAGGCCAAAAGCGACTTCCGAAGCCGCCGGCCATAATGATGCAATAGGTGTTGTGGTTCAAGGTAATTGAAAATTGAAAAATGAAAATTGAAAATTAAACGCTTACTTCGCCTTTGATGTGGGGGTGTGGGTCGTAGCCTTGGAGCTGGAAGTCGTCGTAGTCGAAACTGAAGATGTCCTTCTTGTCAGGATTGATGAGCATGGTAGGCAGAGGCCTGGGCGAGCGGGTGAGCTGCAAGCGGCATTGGTCTAGGTGATTATTGTAGATGTGGGCATCGCCTAGCGTGTGGATAAAGTCGCCATAGCGGAGTCCGCAGGATTGGGCTATCATCATGGTGAAGAGGGCATAAGATGCAATATTGAATGGCACGCCCAAGAAGATGTCGGCCGAGCGCTGATAGAGCTGGCAGCTGAGGCGGCCGTCGGCCACATAGAATTGGAAGAGAATATGGCATGGAGGGAGGTGCATCTGAGAGAGTTCGCCCACATTCCACGCCGAAACGAGGAGCCGGCGGGAGTCGGGGTTGTTCTTTATCTCGTTGATGAGGTTGGTGATTTGGTCGATGTGAGAGCCATCGGCGCAGCCCCACGAGCGCCACTGGTGTCCGTAGATGGGTCCCAACTCACCATCTTCACCAGCCCACTCGTCCCAGATGCTTACTTTGTGGTCGTGGAGATATTGAACGTTAGTATCGCCTCGGAGGAACCAAAGCAGTTCGTATATGATAGAACGGAGATGGAGTTTCTTGGTGGTGAGGAGAGGGAAGCCGTCGTCGAGATGGAAACGCATCTGATAGCCAAAAGTGCTCAGCGTACCGGTGCCCGTCCGGTCGTGTTTGGGGACACCGTGCTCTAGTACATGGTTCAGTAGTTCAAGATATTGTTTCATAATTGTCTACAGCAGTTTTTCGTTTATAGTAACGAAGGAGGAGCGATAATATTGTGTAGAAGGAAAGAATAAGGAGCGTTAATCGTATATAAGCACTCCGCTGACACACCAGTGGCTGAAACTGCCCGCCTGGGGCTCGCCTTGGGGGATGGCGATAGTGAGAGTGTGGCGGCCAGTGGGCGCAATGCCTTCGCGACGGAAGTATTCAGAGATGTTGAAATAGACGGGCTGGGTGGCTGTTCCAGGGCACCAGCCACTGCGGGAGTAGTCGCTACTGGACAGGCCGTTCCAGAAGTTTCCGCTGACGGGGTTCCACTCGCGGTAGCGGCCGCAGTCGCTGCGCCAAGGGGTGTAGGTGAAGGCGGGACGGCCGTCGATGAGGATGGTGTGGGTCTTGGGGTTGAACTCATCGCCGCCTCCCCAGCCGCCGTGGCCGGTGGCAAGGTAGCGCAGGCGTACGAGGTGGGCGGTGTCGGATTCATAGATGGTGAAGTCGGTGGTGAGGCTGTCGGTGGCAAATAGCTTGCCGTAGTTCTGCCCAGCCATTTCGAGCACGTTGCAGGTGTTGAACAGGGAGAATGACAGGGGAAAATTTAGTTGATTGTCTTCGGACACAGTTTGGTCGCCGGGGTAGGATTTGATGTCGAGGGTGACGGTGTGCCCCCCACGGTCGTAGTTGCCAATCCAAACGCCAATCCACACTTCGCCTTGCAACAGGTGGGCTAGGTCGGTGACTTCCTGCTTGTAGTAGGCTTCGTCCTGCCAGTCGAGACCGTCAATCTGTACACGGTCGTTGAACTGCCCCACGCCGAAGGGGGTGAAGAAGCGCATCAACTCGACGGGCGGCCAGTACATGAACGAGGAGATGTGGTATTGCTGCAGGGGGCTGATGCTGTTTTTGATGCCTTGGTAGCGTTCGCCGTCGCGCCCGATGAAGAGGGGAAGGCTGTCGGGGTGGTTGTTGATGCCGTCGAAGAAGTTGGGGCAGAGGTCGATGC
>CAMYZD010000101.1 GCA_947303735.1 uncultured Bacteroidales bacterium
GCGGAGCCAGCATAAATCAAAAAAGTCCTATTATTAACTCTAATTTCTCCAAGATTTCTGGATTTCCGCCGCAGGCGGGGGTTGCAAATTACCGCTTCGCGAAATCCGGAAATCTTAGGGAACTCTATCATTTTTGATGTAACTATCTTTTCTCCAAGATTCCTCGAAATCAAATCGGTAGAACCAAGATGGGTTGGCATTGCCTCCCTAGTAGGGCGGGGGTGCCTATATCCCATAGCCGCTCTTTCAGCAATTCTTGTTCTAATCATGTTCGAATAGGGGTTCGAAAAAGAGGTGTCTTCCTTCTAGAGTGCGGTTGATGAGGAGCCGACCCCATCGTGTGAAGAAAGCCCAGAGAACAAAAATAGGTGGTTCCAGCGACTGGTCTCATCCCCCCTCTCAAAGAGAGGGGCGATGCCAGCGAAGATGGCAATCGGGTGGTGTGTTAAATGTTGTATTTTTAGGTACCTCTTTAGGAGGGTGTAACTGTCTGACCAGTCGTCGGCTGGGGCAGTCGGGGCGGAAGTATGGCAGATTGTTTTTGCCAAAAAAAGTTTCTATATAAAAAAAAAGTCGTATCTTTACAGCCAGAAAAAATGAAAGAAAAACGTTGGATTTTAAAAGAAGGATATGACAAAGAGCTAGTTAGAAAACTTTCGGAGGAGATAGGAGTTGATGAAATTATTGCTACGTTGTTGGTAGAACGTGGCATTACGAGTTTTGAGGAGGCGCGTTGTTTCTTCCGACCTAGTCTAGATCAGTTGCATGATCCTTTTATGATGAAGGATATGGATCGTGCCATCGCCCGTATCAATGATGCGGTGCGGAGGCGCGAGAGAATTCTTGTCTATGGCGACTACGACGTGGACGGCACATCGGCCGTGGCGTTGGTCTATTCCTATCTGCAGACGTTTCACCGCAATATCGACTTCTATATCCCCGACCGCGACAGCGAGGGCTATGGTATCTCGTATAAAGGCATAGATTATGCAAAGGAGACGGGAGTGAGGTTGGTCATTGCGCTCGACTGCGGTATCAAGGCGATGGAGCAGGTGGAGTATGCCAAGAACTTGGGCATCGACTTTATCATAGGCGACCACCACCTGCCCGACGGGCTGAACATCCCCGAAGCGGTGGCGGTGCTCGACCCCAAGCGGCTGGACTGTCCCTATCCCTACAAGGAGCTTTCGGGCTGCGGCATCGGCTTTAAGATTGTGGAGGCGCATCAGGAGCAGCGGCTCGGTGTGCGCCTGTGCGACGATGCCGAGCATCTGGACGAGGCTCGCCGCGAGAAACGCGAACGCCTGAAACTGACTCTGCTGAAATACCTCGACCTTGTGGCGGTGAGCATCGCGTCGGACATAGTGCCCATCATGGGCGAGAACCGAGTGCTGGCAGCCTATGGATTGAAGGTCATCAACACGCATCCCCGTCCCGGCATTGAGGCAATACTGACCTACGGCCACATCGAACGCCGCTCGGAGGAGGAGATGCGCAGCCACCCCGAGGATAAGTCCTACTTCCGTAAAGAATTGAATGTGTCGGACTTGGTGTTTTTGGTCGGACCCCGTATCAATGCGGCAGGACGCATACGCAGCGCCTTCGACTCGGTGCGTCTGTTGCTGAGCGACAATCCGGCACAGGCCGGCATGCTGGCTGAAGAAATCAACCAATACAACACCGAGCGCAAAGACCTGGACAGCGCCGCTACCGAGGAGGCGAAACGCCGTATCGAGAGCAACCCCGACTGGAAGCGAAAGAAGAGTATCGTGCTGTTTGACAAGGAGTGGCACAAGGGAGTGGTGGGCATCGTGGCGTCGCGCCTGGTAGAGGCATACTATAAGCCAACCATCATCTTCACCCAGTCGGCCGACAACCTCATCACCGGTTCGGCCCGTAGCATCAAGGAGTTCGACGTGCATACGGCCTTGGAGCAGTGTGCCGACCTGTTGGAACATTTCGGTGGCCACAAGTGTGCCGCCGGCGTGTCGGTAAAGCCCGAGAATTTCGAAGCGTTCAAGGTGCGCTTTGAGCAGGTGGTGGAGCAGACCCTCAAGCAGACCGACATGGTGCCTGAGATTGAGATCGACGCCGAGCTGGACTTTGGACGTCATATCACGCCCAAGTTCCTCCGAATCCTCAAGCAGTTCAGTCCTTTTGGACCCGAGAATAATGTGCCGGTGTTTGTGTCGCACGACTTGGTCGACACAGGCTATCCGCGCATCGTGGGGACCAACCATTTGAAGTTTAGCGCCACCTCCATTACCTCACGGTCTGGATTCTATCCCGCCATTGGATTCCAACTTGGTGGGTTTTACCCGCGTGTGAAGCGGGGCGACCATTTCACTATCTGCTATACGCTGGAAGAGAATTATTGGAACGGAAGGACTGAGATTCAGCTGAATGTCAAGGATATGCAGTTTGATGACTGAGATGGTTAGTCTACCGCTACATGTACTAATGAGGACTTCTATAAATTGAATAATATGGAGTTAAAAAGGAAGTTAAATAGATTAAGGAAGTCCAGTGGACTTACGTCAAATAGGACAAATGCTTGGTCGTCAACAGTATTGTCCATTTTAACTTCCATTTTTACTCCCACTTTTACTCCCAACTTTTGAATTAATAGAACCCATCTAATGCAATAACGCATCAACCGAATACCCAATGGGACAGCACTCGATAAGATTAAGGCAATGGAGTTTGAGCGATACCAATTCTTTGCGATGGCTGGTGAGCCATGTTGATTGTCGCTATGTGGACGATATGCTGCCCCAATACTTGGAAGAGTGGCAGGCTGAGAAGATTGTGAAGGACTTTGTGGACCGCACTCTTTGGGGCCAAGAGCTGCATCTGGCAGTGGAGTGCGACGATAAGGTGGTGGGCGCCGTCGGCGTAACGCGAAAGGGCGACAACTATCGGCAGGACGGAGTATTGCGCTGTATTCTGTTGCCAGAGGCATGTGGACAGGGTGTCGGCACCGAAGTGATTAGGCGAGTGGTGCAACAGACCCTCGGGCAAGGCCTTTACCAAAGGCTGACGGCACGGGTGTTTATCCCCAATGTGATGGCGGCAAGGGTTCTGGAACGAAATGGCTTTGTGCGTGAGGGGGTGATGCGACGTTCGGCTCGAAGAGATGGAGTGGTATACGACGAATATGTATATGGACTAATGTGGTGCGACGAATAGATGATGACGATACAATTGGTACCTTGGCACGAGTGGGATGCGGCTAGCTACGCACGTATGCTTCGCCATGTCGACTTCCGTTACTTGGAGGACACCTATCTCCTATATCGGGACGAAGCCGCGGCAAAGATTCACTTGTGTAGTATATTGCGCGACGAGAAAGAGCGTGGCGACCTATACCGCGCCGTGATGGTGGAGGGCGAACTGGTTGGCGAGGTGCAGGTGGTTTCGCAGGAAGGGGTGCACAGTATCGATGCCTGTCTGGGTTGCCTCTTGATGAAGGAGTACACGGGGCGTGGCATAGGCTATGAGGCTAGTAGGCAGATTATCGACATGGCATTTGCCAAGAATGCCTACGAACGCCTTTCGGCTGACGTGTATAGCCCCAACAAAGCATCGATAGGCATGTTGGAGAAGCTGGGATTCACCCGCGAGGTGACACTGCGGTATGGTGTGTACAAGGATGGCCATACCTACGATGTGCACCGCTACGGACTTTTGCGTGAGGAGGTAGGGGTAGGGGCTTACCCCCGTGTAAGCCCGGCTGATATTATAAACTAAAAAGTAAAAACTAAAAACTAAAAACTAAAAAGAGGGTAGTCGTTAAGGTAAAAAGTAGAAACTAAAAACTAAGGCTCTAGTTTGATATATGACTGATTTTTCGACAACCTCGGAGAGGTTGAATTTTAATAACCCCATACAAGGAACCGTTAGGTTCCGCAGTGTGGGGTATTGAAACACTCTCCTTTCCAGCGTCTCGAAGAGACGCGACAATGAGACAGTTTTGCAAAAATCAGTCATATGTTGCATAAGAGCGAAAACTAAAAGGTAGGCCGTCTTTAAACTAAAGAGGACTTCTATAAATTGAATAATATGGAGTTAAAAAGGAAGTTAAATAGATTAAGGAAGTCCAGTGGACTTACGTCAAATTGGACAAATGCTTGGTCGTCAACAGTATTGTCCATTTTAACTTCCATTTTTACTCCCACTTTTACTCCCAACTTTTGAATTAATAGAACCCATCTAAAAAGTAAAAACTAAAAACTAAAAGGTGAGTTGTCGCATGGCGCGCCTTCTATACTTCACAATCATCAAACTTAAACCGTATCAACATATCAACATATCAACATCAACGTATCAACAATATGGCAGACGACAAAAAAATCATTTTCTCGATGGTAGGCGTGGGGAAGCTTATCCCTCCCAGCCGCCAGATATTGAAAGACATTTATCTCTCTTTCTTCTATGGTGCTAAGATAGGCATCATCGGTCTCAACGGCTCGGGTAAGTCGAGCCTGCTGAAGATTATCGCCGGAGTCGACAAGGACTATCAGGGCGAGGTGGTCTTCTCGCCCGGCTACAGCGTGGGCTATCTCGAGCAGGAGCCTAAATTGGACGACACCAAGACGGTGAAAGAGGTGGTGCAGGAGGCTGTGCAGCCTATCGTGGACGCCCTCAAGGAGTATGACGAGGTGAACAACGCCTTTGGCGAGCCCGATGCCGACTTCGACAAGCTGTGCCAGCGTCAGGGCGAGTTGACCGAGCTGCTCGACCAATACGATGCCTGGAACCTCGACAGCCGCCTGGAGCGCGCCATTGACGCCCTGCGCTGCCCCGACGAGGACCAGCTGGTGGCAAACCTCAGCGGCGGTGAGCGCCGTCGGGTGGCGCTTTGCCGGCTGCTGCTGCAAGAGCCCGACATCCTGCTGCTCGACGAGCCTACCAACCACCTCGATGCCGAGAGCATCGACTGGCTCGAACAGCATCTGCGCCAGTATAAGGGCACCGTCATCGCCGTGACCCACGACCGCTACTTCCTAGACAATGTGGCAGGCTGGATCCTCGAGCTGGACCGTGGCGAGGGCATCCCCTGGCAGGGCAACTACAGCAGCTGGCTCGACCAGAAGACCCAGCGCCTGGCTATGGAGGAGAAGCAGGAGAGCAAACGCCGCAAGACCCTCCAACGCGAGTTGGAGTGGGTGCGCATGGCTCCTAAGGCCCGTCACGCCAAGGGCAAGGCCCGTCTTGCAGCCTACGACCGCATGATGAATGAGGACGTGAAGGAGAAGGAGCAGAACCTCGAAATCTTTATCCCCAACGGACCCCGCCTGGGCAACAAGGTGCTGGAGGTCGAGGGCGTGAGCAAGGCCTACGGCGACAAGCTCCTCTATGAGAACCTCACCTTCTCGCTGCCTCCTGCCGGCATCGTGGGTATCATCGGCCCCAACGGATGCGGTAAGACCACCCTCTTCCGCCTCATCATGGGGTTGGAGCAGCCCGACACCGGCACCTTCACCGTGGGCGAGACCGTCAAGATAGGCTATGTAGACCAGCAGCATGTGCAGATCGACCCCGAAAAGAGTGTCTACGACGTAGTCTCCGAGGGCAACGAGCTCATACCCATGGGCGGACGGCTGGTGAATGCCCGCGCCTATCTGTCGCGCTTCAACTTCACCGGCACCGACCAAAGCAAGAAGGCCGGCGTGCTGAGCGGCGGCGAGCGCAACCGCCTGCATCTGGCACTTACGTTAAAGAGCGAGGCGAACGTCCTCCTCCTCGACGAGCCTACCAACGACATCGACGTCAACACCATGCGTGCGCTGGAAGAGGGCCTGGAGAACTTCGCCGGCTGCGCCGTGGTTATCAGCCACGACCGCTGGTTCCTCGACCGCATCTGCACCCATATTCTCGCCTTCGAGGGCGACTCGCAGGTCTATTTCTTCGAGGGCTCCTACAGCGAGTATGAGGAGAACCGCAAGAAACGCCTAGGCGACGACACCCCCCACCGCCTGCGGTATAAGAAGCTGATGAAATAATTTCGAATGTGTTAATGTGTTAATGTGTGAATCTTGACCAACTCATTTCAACATTAACGCATTTACGAATTAATAACATCTATGAAAAAGATAGTACTGATACTTTTAATTTTCAATTTTCAATTTTCAATTTTCAATTCTCTTTGGGCGCAGGAGATAGGGGTGGAGTATGACGAGAGCGGCCGTGTGGTGAGCTCCTCGCATGGCGTGGTGGATGCCAGCGACCGCCTGGCGGTGCTGATCACCTACACCTACGACAGCATCGGCGTAGTGGAGACCCGCACCTTGCAGAGCTACGACAAGGTGGGCCGCCCTGTGCGGAAGGAGGTATATACTGTCGATGAGTACCTGCTCTATACCGAAGACAACCACTACGACCGCCACGGCAACCGCACCCGCTGCACCCAAACCACCTACGACGAGGACGGCAAACCCACACAGATGGTATACAAGTATCGCTACAGCCGTCAACCCGACGGCACATGGCAGCTCACCAGCATCCGTCTGAATGGGAAAGAGATGCTTATGGACTAAGAGGTAAGCCCCCTGCCTGTCGGAGACAGGCGACATCGAGGGTTGTTGTCGACCTGTCGCCTCTCTCCGAGAGGCAGGTCTTTCTCCACGTCAGTACACCACACTGCGGCCGTGCCTTGTGTGGTGTTAAGTGCACATGGGCTGCGGTATAGCCTCTCCGAGGCTACCCTGTTGGATGCACGTCAGGGTCCCTGTACATTCGGTTTTGGCATCACGCAAAAAAAATCACGCTGCAAGGAAGTATTTATTGGAATAGTGCATGCTCGGCAATAACTTGCTTTGCTGGAATATGCTGTATTACTCCATCGGAGTTTTGGACGATTACACACTCGTCGTGCAAGGCCTTTTCTTGCAACATACGTTTTTCAGCCATCAAAAGGCCCTCGTCTATCTTGTCTTGTAATTCAAGTATTTCCTTCTCAGACATGGCTTATTATTTGATTATAAATACCTTTTTCGTTGATTATTGTTTCGATGGTTTTACCACCAACAGCTACTGAACAATCCGACAGTTGGATCGAAGCCCACAAGGATGTCTATGTCGCTGTCCTTGCGTTGCTCACCTCGGGCATACGAACCGAACAGCCACGCCCCCCACACTGGTTGTGAGGCGAGGTAATCGCTTATCTGTTTAGTGATATTTGCGACTTTGGCTGTCATCTGTTCCAATAATTTCACGTTGCAAAAATACACAATATTTTCCATTTGGCAAAATAATTGTGCTCTATTTGTATTTTGCGTAAAAAAGTTGTGACCTGTCGCCTCTCTCCGAGAGGCAGGTCTTTCTCCACGTCAGTACACCACACTGCGGCCATGCCTTGTGTGGTGTTAAGCGCACATGGGGTGCGGTATAGTATCTCCGAGGCTACCCTGCCGGATGCACGTCAGGATCCCTGTACATTCGGTTTTGGCATCATGTAAAAGTATCGCTCTAGTACAACAAATAATTGATTTTTGCCTAACCGTCTCACAATATATCTCCCCGCCTGCGGCGGAAATCCAGAGATCTTGGAGAAATTACAATTACATCAAAATAGAACAGATTCTTCAAAAATAGATT
>CAMYZD010000102.1 GCA_947303735.1 uncultured Bacteroidales bacterium
TGGTCGACGATATGGTCCATGAAACTGCGGTCGTGGCTGACGATAACCAGACAGCCTTTATAGTCCTTTAGAAATTGCTCAAGTATCTCCAGAGTATAGATATCCAAGTCGTTGGTCGGCTCATCAAGAATCAGGAAGTTGGGATTCGCCATCAGCACTTTCAGCAGATAAAGCCTACGCTTCTCCCCCCCGCTGAGATTGCCAAAATAGTTATACTGCGTGGTGTCGTCGAAACCAAAGTAGGACAAGAACTGATGCGCTGACATGTCCTTGCCATTATCCAGTTCGATACGCTCAGCCACATCCTTCACGATGTCTATCACCCTCATGTCGGGTCGCGCCGTCATGCCGGACTGTGTGTAAAAGCCAAACTGGATGGTCTGTCCAACAATCACGCGTCCGCTGTCGGGACGCAACTGTTCGGTGACCAAATTGAGGAAAGTCGACTTACCCACACCGTTGGGGCCTACGATACCGATCTTCTCCCCTTTCTTGAATACATAGCTGAAGTCATCCACCATTGCCACCCCGTCGTAACGCTTGGTCACATTATACATCTCAAGTATCTTGCCTCCTATGCGTTCGGTTTTGACCGTCAGTTGGGGACGACTTTCGTCGAAACGTGTGTGAGCCTTCTCCTCTAACTCATAGAAAGCATCAATACGGGCCTGCGCCTTGGTGCCTCGAGCCTGTGGCATACGCCTCATCCACTCCAACTCAGTACGGTACAGGCTCTTTGCTTTCTCTACTTCTACGTGCTCGTTATACTGTCTTTCAGCCTTCTTGCGAAGATAGTACTCATAATTACCCCGATAGTGATAAAGACGTGCATTATCCAACTCCAAAATATCCTGACATACATGATCAAGGAAATAGCGGTCGTGGGTCACCATCAGTATGGCCAGCCGCTGACGCGAAAGGAAATCCTCCAGCCACTCAATCATCTGTATGTCGAGGTGGTTGGTCGGCTCGTCCAACAGCAATAGGTTGGTGTCGTCAATCAGTATACGGCTGAGAGCTACCTTCTTCTGTTCGCCACCACTGAGAGTCTGCATAGGTTGGTCTAGCTTGTCGGACAGTTTCAGTCTCGACAATATCTCCTCTATCCGCTGTTCAAAAGTCCATGAATCCTCATGTTCAGGACACTGGGCAGAATAGACAAAACTGCGAACCGACTGCTGGGGCAACAATTCTGGCTGCTGGGGAAGATAGGCCATACGGACGTCACCTCGGAAAGTAACCTTCCCGTCATCCTGCAAAGCCTTTCCTGTGAGAATATTGAGCAGCGTAGACTTGCCATATCCGTTACGAGCGATAAGGGCAGTTTTCTGTCCGGCGTTGATGCCAAAGGAGATGTTGTCGAAAAGCAGTTTTTCGCCAACCGACTTAGTAAGATTCTCAACTGTAAGGAGCGCGTCAGACATTAATGAATGGTGCTAATTTATGAATGTGTGAATCTTTGCCCATCGAATTAACGCATTAGTCCCTATTTACTAATATCCATATTTTTGACCCCAACGCTCGCGGAGCAGACGACGGGTATCCTCCTCGCGCGGGTTCTGACCAGGTTCGTAAAACTTCATCCCTCTCAGTGCGTCGGGCAAAAACTCCTGCTCTACAAAATTGCCTTGATAGTCATGGGCATACTTATAGCCCTCGTGATAGCCCAGCTGCTTCATCAACTTGGTAGGGGCGTTGCGTATATGCAGCGGCACAGGCAGGTCGCCCGTTTGACGCACCATCTGCTGGGCGTTGGCCAGCGCCATATAGGTGCTGTTGCTCTTCACCGACGAAGCGAGATAGACAGCACACTGCGAAAGGGTGATACGGCATTCAGGATAGCCTATCTTAGTAACAGCATCGAAGCAGGCACTTGCCAACAATAGTGCATTAGGGTTACTATTGCCTATATCCTCGCTGGCAAAGATAAGCATACGACGGGCTATAAACACCGGGTCCTCACCTCCCTCTATCATGCGCGCCAGCCAATACACCGCCGCGTTGGGGTCACTGCCGCGCATCGATTTGATAAAGGCGCTGATAATATCGTAGTGCATCTCGCCCTGCTTGTCGTAGTAAGCTAAGTTTTGCTGAATGACCTGTGTGGTGTGGGCATTATCAATTATCACCTCCTCGCCCTCGGTATTATTGACCACCAGCTCTATAGCATTCAGCAGTTTTCGTGCATCGCCACCCGAGATACGGAACAAAGCTTCTTCCTCCCGAACTTCAACTTTGCGTCCCTGCGAGGAATAGTACCTCACCGCATTGTCCACTAGCTGGCGCATCTCCTCCTTCCCGAATTCCTTCAACACGTAGACCTGACAACGCGAAAGCAATGCCGATATCACCTCAAACGAGGGATTCTCCGTAGTGGCGCCAATCAGTGTCACAATGCCCCTTTCCACAGCCCCCAGCAGCGAATCCTGCTGGCTTTTCGAAAAGCGGTGAATCTCATCAATAAACAGGATCGACCCCTCTTCGGCCTTAGCCTTCTCTATCACCTCCCTCACCTCCTTCACACCACTGCTGATAGCGCTGAGCGTATAAAACGGCCGTTGCAGCGTGTTACTGATAACCGATGCCAAGGTAGTTTTCCCAATGCCTGGAGGCCCCCACAATATCATTGAAGGGATGCGACCGCTGTCAATCAGTGTCCGCAACACGGCACCCTTACCCACCAGATGTTGCTGCCCAATATAGCTATCCAGTGTCGACGGCCTAAGTATCTCTGCCAATGGAACCATGCTTTGAGAATTGAAAATTGAAAGTTGAAAGATGAAATTTAGTGACCAGTGTACTATGACAAGAATGCGCTCGTATCACTGGTCACTGGTCACAATAAATAATTCTCAAATTATCAGCATTGCGTCGCCATAGGTTGAGAATTTATACTTCTCCTTGATGGCGATGTCGTAGGCATAGTGAACAAACTCAGGGTCGCCAAAGGCACAGACCATGATAAACTGCGACGACCTAGGATGATGGAAGTTAGTCACCATCATATCGGCAATAGAGAAGTGGTAGGGGGCATAGATAAACCGATTGGTCCAGCCGTCGTAGGGGCTTATCTTACCCGCGATGGTCACCGCGCTCTCGATGGCGCGCATGGTCGTTGTACCCACCACACATATCTTGTTCCCGTTGCCCTTGGCCTTCATCACGGCATCGCAAGTCTCTTGCGAGATATGCATCTCCTCAGCATCCATACGGTGCTTCGACAAGTCCTCCACCTCGATACCCTTGAAGTTGCCCATGCCACAGTGGAGGGTCAGCTCTTGCCACACGATGTCGTTAATCTCAAAGCGTTTCAACAGTTCGCGGCTGAAATGCAAACCCGCTATAGGGGCTGCCACAGCGCCTTCCACCTTTGCATAGATAGTTTGGTAGCGGTCGGCATCCCAATTCTCTATGTTGCGCAGAGCCTGTAACTCATCGGGAAGCGGAGTATGTCCAAGGCTACGGATATGCTTCACAAACTCCTCATGGGTGCCGTCAAACAAAAAGCGCACCGTGCGGCCACGCGATGTGGTATTGTCAATCACCTCTGCCACTAGCGACTCGTTGGGCCCGAAATAGAGCTTATTACCAATACGTATCTTTCGGGCGGGGTCCACTATCACGTCCCACAGACGCATCTCGCGATTCAATTCTCGCTGCAGAAAGACCGTAATCTTCGCTCCGGTCTTCTCCTTCTCACCATACAGCAATGCAGGGAACACCTTGGTATTGTTGGCCACCACCACATCACCGGCATTGAGGTAGTTCACGATGTCTTTAAACAGGCGATGCTCCACCTCGTGCGTGTCGCGGTGCAGCACCATCATACGGCACTCGTCGCGCAACTTTGAAGGTTTCTCAGCTATCAGGTCGCTAGGGAGATTAAAACTATAATACGACAGTTTCATAGTACGACAATTATTATTAAAAAACGTGCAAAGATACGAAATTCTAAAGCCGTTGTCAAGTTTTTTAACTTTTTATTTCCAAACACTAACCTCAACATATTCTACTATAAACACATAACATATCCGCACAATTTAACAATATAGCCCTTTTTTTGAATGAGAAAAGGAATGTGTTAATCCGTTATTTCATTAATTCGTGAGTCAAAATAAATTCGTTAATTCGTTAGTCAAGAATTTACACATTCACACGTTAACACATTCAAAAACACATTTTAAAAATTGTACTTCACCAATAGGCAAACGCGGTGATTTGCTACATGTCTCAGATTGTAATTCCTAATACTCCCATTCGTTGCGAACGAATCACCGTATGTGCAAGCCGTCCATTCATACTCAACGCCCAAGTTGAAATGCGGCAGATTGTAGCTGAACGAAGGTGCCACGCGATAAGCACTATTAAGATGTATGAATGTGTCACCGCCTTTCATATAGATACAATAATAGGGATCCCAACCAATAACACCTTCTCCTGTAATATGAGAATTGTATAGATCCTGTGCCGCACCCAAATTCTTCATGTAACCCAAAAATAGGTTGGCCCGGTAGCGATGGCCATAAGCCATGTTGAAGTAGCCGATGGCTGCCCGCAGTGGCGCATATTCCCACTTGCTATCAACAACATCCACCACGGCATAGCCATTGGGCTGGTTCACGTGGCTGGTATTGTTGGCATAGATAAGTCGTAACTTAGTGGCAATCTTATTCTGGGTGTATTGGAAATAAAAGGTGGGAGTGAACGTTGTCAGCACTTCGTCCACAGGGACTAATATGTCATCCCAATAATCAACTGCCTTATAGCCAAACAGCCGTGGACGGAGCGTCTGGCAGGTTGAACCCAATTGTGAGTAAAAATGTTCGTCGCGGTATTGCACACCGATAAACAATTCTGGAACAATGGCATTATGGGCAAAGCTGATGCTGCTGACGCTTGTCCAGTTAAGCATCCTACGATAATTACCTGCTTCTGGACAGCTAGGTCCATTATACATATATTGCAGCTGATAGAGGGCGGCAGCCGTGAAACCCAACCTGCCATGCATAAATGTGTAGCGCAACTGTGGTGTACGGCTATGGGCACGGAAAGGGGCTCCCGCAGCCATACCCAACACCTCGGGCATAATGTCGCCACTAAGCGGATGCCAGTCCTGACCCACTAGCAGATCATGCTGTACGCCTGGCTTATTAGCCCAGTTCAGCTTCATATACGCCAAGCGAAGTCGCAGCACCGTGTTAGTCGTACCAAATCCCCCAAAGTCAGTCTCCACCTTGCCGCTGCTACGGGCTTTTAGTATAGTAGGGCCAGCAATGTTCAACCCCACCCGTGTAGTTAGTGCCTGCAACTGTGCCTGTGGTGTTGCATTGAGGTCTACTTGCTCGACTCCTTCATTATAACATCTTGCCCATGTTTCGTTCCATTCCACATCGTAGGGCAACATATTGTATTCGCCACCCACTACGGTATAGGTCTTGCGGCTGTCGTAAGTGAAATAATTGCGCACAAAGCCATAAACATCAATCTTACACTTGTCCGACAATTTCAACGCTTGTCGACTTGCAACAGTATCTTGTGCCTTAATGAAAGGCAGCGACACCACAAGTGACGCTGCCATAATCAACGCTTTTCTCATGCCATTAAAACTAATAGTTGTGCCGTAAAGATACGGAGGAACATCGTGAGCGGATACACCGTGGCATATCCCATGTTAGGCAGTTTGCAGCCCTCGGGTGCCACATTGTTGGCAAACGCCAGCGTCGGTGGGTCGGTGTGCGAACCACCGATAAAGCCTGCCAGTGTGTACCAATTCATCTTCAGTACCCATCGACCGAAGCCAGCCACCAGCAGCGGCGGCACCATGGTGATAATCACACCATACACCACCCACATGTAATGCACCTGCACGGTCTCTACAAACTTCTCGCCTGCACCCAAGCCCACGCCTGCCAAGAAGAGGGCTATACCCACTTCGCGCAGCATGTGCACACCTTGCCCTTCGGTAAAGTCGGTACCATACCAACCCTTCTTCACTCCCAGCCATCCGGCTATCAGTGCCACTACCAGCGGACCGCCGGCAAGACCCAGTTTCACCGGAGCCTTCATGCCCACGGGGATAGGTATCGAGCCTAGCAGCACACCCAAGGCTATTATCACAAAGATGGGTATCAGCAGCACACCGCCTTTTTTAGCACTACTGCTCTTAGCAGCCGTAGCACTTGCGGCAGTCTCCACTGTGGTAGGCTCTGAGGCAAGGTCCTTCGGCCTAATCAACAGGCAGGTCACTATCATACCCACCACAGCCAAAGGATAGGCCACAGCGTAGCCCGCTGCCAGCCGTTCAGAGGCGCCCTCCATACCCAAGTCACCCACCGCCTGCTGGGCAGCCGAAAGACCCGGTGTATTGGTAATGGCACCCGTATAAACGCCTGCCATATCGGTCAGGTCCTGACTGGCCAACTTAGCTATCAGCACGGTGATGCCCACTCCGAGAGCCACATTCACCACAGCCATCAAGTTCATCGCCAGCCCGCCTTTCTTAAACGAGGCAAAGAACCCCGGTCCCACCTGCAAACCCACGGCAGTAACAAAGAGAATCAGACCGAACTCCTTAATCACATGCAGCATATCGTGATTACAGGCAATGCCGCAGGCACTCAGTCCGATGCCCACAAAGAGCACCCAAGTGATGCCCAGCGAAATGCCCTTAACCTTCAATTTGCCAAGCAGCAATCCGGCAAATATTGAGATAGAGAGCATCAACACCGTTGTGCCCACTCCCCCACTAGTAAGCAAATTAGTAAACCACATAGTTCAAAATTAAAAATTAAAAATTAAAAATTAAAATTTGGCGACCACTTTCATTTGTCTAATCACTATTTACTAATCACAATTCACCTATCTAAAAATTGAAAGGCTCTTATGATATATCTGACTGATTTTCCAACAGCCTCGGAGAGGCTGAATCTCAATAACGTTGCAAAGTCGAGCGCAGAGCCGAACTCGTTCGAGCTATGCCGAGATGCAGTTAAGAATGTCCAGTGGACACTCGTGTCTCGAAGAAACCCCATACAAGAAACCTAGGGTCGCAACCAATGGGAGCAACCCCCTTTTTCGGATAGGTTCCGCAGTGTGAGGTATTGAAACTCCCTCCTTTCCAGCGTCTCGAAGAGACGCGACATAGATGCTATTTAGCAAAATCAATCATCTGTTGTACTAGAGCGAAATGAAAAAATTGAAAAATTGAAAATTGAAAACTGAACTGGGCATCGCTGCGACAGCCAATTTTCAATTTTCAATTATCAACTTTCAATTCGATCAGTCGCCCAGTGTAGCCACCATGACGGCCTTGATGGTGTGCATACGGTTCTCAGCCTCGTCAAAGACGATGCTGTTCTCGCTCTCAAACACCTCTTCGGTCACCTCGATACCGTCCAAGCCAAACTGCTTGTTCACATCGCGACCCACCTGAGTCTCTAAGTTGTGGTATGCGGGCAGGCAGTGCATGAATTTGCACTTGGGGTTGCCAGTGTTCTTCATCATCTGGGCATTCACCTGGAAGGGCATCAGCATGTCGATACGCT
>CAMYZD010000103.1 GCA_947303735.1 uncultured Bacteroidales bacterium
TACACTACGAGTTTAACATCCTCATGATGTGTATCATCATGGTGTGGGTGAATGATAGTTTTGCCTATATGGGAGGCTCTCTATTCGGCAAACACAAGATGTGGCCCAAGCATTCGCCAGGTAAGACTTGGGAGGGCACAGCCATTGGCGTAGCAGCATGTGTGGCAGTGGGCATACTAATCGGCCCTATGTTTAACGCTTTACCCTATCACCAGACTAGTTGGCCTTTTTGGCTGTTGTTGGCTCTGGTATGTAGCATCATCGGCACTCTTGGCGACTTGGTTGAGTCGATGCTCAAACGCTCGGTCGGTCTAAAAGATTCAGGCAACATCATGCCTGGCCATGGTGGCTTCCTTGACCGCTTCGACAGCTTACTCATGATTATCCCAATTGCAACACTAATAGCCATATTGGCACCTAGTTTAAACTTATAATTATTCCTTTTCAGCTCCCACCCCGGTTTTCATTTTTCAATTCTCAATTTTCAATTTTAAATTCTTAATTCTGCCTACCATGTATATCCATCGAGAAGGAAAAAAACTTATCCTAGGTATGTTCGCCGTGGTGATGGTGATATACCTGCTGATGATATTCTTTGTCCAGCACTGGACGGTGTTCCACTATTTGTTTATGACCATCCTGCTAGGCTTCTGGGTGATGGTGGCCATGTTCTTCCGCATCCCGAGGCGTATCTTCACCGAGGACAGCACGCGCCTCATCGCTCCAGCCGACGGCGTTATTGTCACCATTGAAGAGACCATGGAGAAGGAGTATATCAAAGAGGAGTGTATTCAGATCAGCATCTTTATGAACGGCACCGACGTGCATGTGAACCGCTACCCCTGCGACGGAACGGTGGAGTACTACAAATTCCATCGTGGCAACTATTTCGTCGCCTCCTACCCGAAGAGCAGCGTGCTGAACGAGCGCACCTCGGTAGGTTTGCGTCTGCCCGACGGACAGAAGATAATGATACGCCAGATTGCCGGCACGATGGCACGACGCATCGTATGCTACGCCCGCGAAGGCGAGCAGGTGAAGCAGAACCAAGAGATGGGCTTCATCAAGTTCGGCTCACGTATCGACCTCTTTGTGCCTAAGCACTTCACCATCGACGTGGACCTGCAAGACGTGGTGAAAAATGCCATCTCGCCCATTTGCACTATCACCTCCCCTACCGAATAAGACGTCACCACCATGTCACTCTCCGACCAGATAATATACGAAGACAACCACTTGATAGCCCTCAACAAGCTGCCCGGCCAACTGGTGCAGGGCGACAAGAGTGGCGACCCCTGTCTGGCAGAAGAGATAAAGGCATTCCTTAAAGAGCGCGACCACAAGCCCGGAAATGTTTTTTGTGGGGTTATCCACCGACTGGATCGTCCGGTGAGCGGCGTAGTGGTCTTTGCCAAGACCAGCAAGGCATTGGGCCGCATGAACGAGCTGGTGAAGAGCCGCGACTTTCACAAGATTTACCACGCCGTAGTCAAGGCCATGCCTCCCCAACCCGAGGGTCATATCGAAGACTATCTGGTAAGGAATGAGGCGCAGAACAAGAGCTTCGTGACACAGGACAAGACAAACAAGAATGCCAAACTTGCCTCACTCGACTACAAGCTACTGGCCACTTCATCGGGTGGCTACCATCTATTAGAGATAGAGTTGCACACCGGACGACATCACCAGATACGGTGCCAACTGGCACACATAGGCTGCCCCATCAAAGGCGACCTCAAATATGGGTATTCCCGTTCCAATCCAGACGGGAGCATCAGCCTTCACTCCTATCTTCTTTCCTTTGAACACCCTGTGCGCCATGAGCAAGTGACAATCACCGCCCCTGCTCCTTTCGCAAATATATTCCCCAATATCGTACAATAATATTCTTTAAAATAATACATAATATATTATACACAAATAATAAATGATGAAAAAGCCTTTTTTCCTTATTTTGGCAATCCAATTGCTATTAATCAATAGCCAATTGACCCAGGCACAATCTGTCTCACTCACTCAAGGCAGCTATACTGGTGCCACCTTCTCCGTCACTACACCCGACCTCATCACCGGTACTCGTACGGTGGATGGCGAGAAGTACATTGTCCTCTCGTTCGAGGGTGCCACTCACCTCTTCCGCGAAGGCGAACCCGACCTTCCCATTATCAGTCAGATGATTGATATCCCACTCTGCACGGATGTGCAAGTCTATGTCAGCAACATCCAAACCCGAAACATACACAATCCATCTAACCTATACAACCTACCGAACGGCCGCATCCTCCCCATGCAGCCTGCCCCGAGCAAGTCAGACAAAGGCCCTAGGCCTTTTGCGTTGGATAGTACCATCTATTCGACCGACGCCTTTTATGCTGCACCCGAGGTAGCTTGGGTCGATTTCGTCGGCACCGCCCGTGACCGCAACCTTGCTACGCTACGCATCTCGCCCGTCAGCTACAATCCTGTGACTGGAGAAGTCCAACTCATCACTTCAATGACCGTTACGCTCAAATATAAGGGTGTCGACGAGGCCGCCACACGTCTCCTTCACGAGCGCTACTATTCACCCGCATTCTCAGTCGGCAACAATGTCATAGCCACAATGCCCGCAGAGCGCAAGAGCGTCCGCAACGCCGCCCCCTTGCACTACCTGATTGTCGCCCATAGCAGTTTCCGTGGGGCATTGGACGACTTCGTCGCATGGAAAAAGCGACAAGGTTTTATCGTTTCGGTAGCCTACACCGGCGATGCGGCGGTAGGCACCTCCTCCACCTCAATTGCTAATTATATCAAGGGTTACTACACTAACGCCACCGATGAACTACCTGCACCCACCTACCTGCTCTTGGTCGGAGACCACCAGCAGATACCCGCTTTCGACTCCCGTTGTACCAATCCTGCCAACGACCACGTGAGCGACCTATACTATGTGACATGGACCGAGGGCGACAATGTGCCCGACTGCTATATGGGCCGTTTCTCTGCCCGTAATCTAGCAGAACTGACCCCTCAGATTGAGAAGACCATTTTCTATGAGAGTTATGCCTTCACTGACGACAGTTACCTCGGTCATGGTGTGCTTATCGCTGGCGAAGACCGTGGCTACACGACCGACAACGCCTACCATTATGCCGACCCTGCCATGGACTATATAGCCAAATACTATGTCAACGCCAGTAACGGATTTAACACCGTCCATTACTATAAAAACAACATCTCCTTTGCCCCTACCGGAGTACATGTCGATGGCAGCTCGCAGACCTCAGCTACCGCGAACTACCTCCACACACTATACAACGAAGGCTGTGGATGGGTGAACTACTCAGCCCATGGTTACGACAACGAATGGTCGACACCCAACTTCACATCGTCCAACGCTTCGACCATGACCAATACCAACAAACCCTCGATAATGATAGGGAACTGCTGCCTGTCGGGGAAATTCAATTCAACATACGCTGACGCATGCCTCGGCGAGGCACTACTGAGACGGGCTGGCAACGCTGGTGCTGCCGCGTATTTTGGTGCCACCAACTCTACCTACTGGCCCCACGACTTCTGCTGGGAAGTTGGCGTGCGCAATAATATCAACGGCACCATGGATGCCAGTTATGATGCCTTACATCTAGGCATGTACGACCGTCTGTTCCATACCCATAATGAGAACTACTCAGCCTGGCACACCTCAGCTGGTTCCATCAATATGGCAGGCAACATGGCAGTTGAAGCATACGGTTCCTACGCATTGTATTATTGGGAGATATATGAGCTCTTTGGCGACCCTTCGTTAATGCCATGGTTAGGGCAAGCTGCTGAAATGGAGCTAGACCATCAACCCATCATTGCCATGGGAAGTTCCACTTTCACAGTTCATGCTGCACCTCACGCCTATATCGCCATTACTACTCCTGAAGACCATGAGCTAATCTGTGCAGCCTTTGCCAACGCATCGGGCAATGCCACCCTCCAACTGCCTCAAGATCTAACCCCCGGAAGCTACGAATTAGCAGCATGGGCACAGAACTACAAACCCGTGTTTGAAGAAATCATTGTCGCCGTACTAGATGGACCTTATGTGATGCTCACCCAAATTGAGCCCGCCACCACTGCACAACCAGGTGAAATCCTATATTTCGACCTAACAATCACCAACGTAGGCAATACAGTCCCCACAGCCGGCCTAATCACACTCAGCAGTAACGACAACAAAGCCACCGTCATCCAGCCCATAGCACGCTTCACCCACTGTGCCCCTGGCGACACCGTAGACATTCACTCTGTTTGTCCTGTATACCTATCCGAAGACCTCAAGGATGGTGACATGCTCACTTTCAATCTAGACATTGACTTCGGTCCTGGGCAGTCAACTCGCCAGAAGAACATCCGAGTCTCAGCACCTCGCATCACAGTCTCAAATGCCAAGGCCAATCCTCAACTCAGTGCCGCCACAGCATCTACCGTCACTTGCCGTGTTTCCAACACGGGAAGCCTCCCATCCGAGCCCATGACACTCACACTGGTTAACAACTATGGGTTCGTCAGCCAGGTTCCCGACCCCGTCCAACTTGAGCCCCTTACTATGGGCGAAAGTCGGACAGTCTCCTTCCGACTCTCACTCAACGAGAATGCACCAACTACGGTCATACCCTTCTATCTGTATGCAACCACCGAGGGGAGCAGCCGAATGGTCGACACGCTTTTCTTAAGTTGTGGTTCAGGCAACACCGAAGACTTTGAAAGCGGCAACTTCAGCAGTCTCCCTTGGACCCAAAACAGCAATCCTTGGGAAATTACAGGCAACGCCTACGATGGTGACTTCTGTGCTCGCAGCAAGACGCGTCTCAATGGTCAACAGGAATCGAGACTCAACATCACCTGGAACTCGCCCAATACAGACAGCATTAGTTTCTACTACAAGGTATCAAGTGAAGAAGGCTACGATTTGTTCCGTTTCTACATAGACGGGATGGAACGCCTGTCCGCCTCTGGCGAGGTTGATTGGACCCGTGCCTGCTACCCCATCTCGGCTGGCACCCACATCATCAGTTTCAGCTATGCCAAAGACCGTTACGCTGAATCTGGCAGCGACTGTGCGTGGATTGACAACATCTCATTGCCCTTCTCGGGTGATATCTGCCACTTTATGATTGACGAAGTGTGCAAAGACACTCCCTATGAGTTCGGCGAACAAGAGCTGTATACCGGACAGATTGGAACCTACAACTACATCGACACGACCGTCGTACCTTGGGAATACTTGGCACTGTCCGTGCTCGATGCTCCCGCTGTAGGTATCGAAGTACTTGCCAACAACACCAATAAATGTTACTTGCTGAGAGCCTACGGAGCCGACACCTACGTGTGGAGCACAGGCGACACCACCCCCTGTATTGCAGTCTGCCCCACTACGACAGCCGAATTCTCTGTTACTGGCTACCGTGGCGGATGCAGTGGAGAGGCATCTACCACCCTGCTCTCCGTCAATCAGGCAGATGCCGCATCACAGGTATCACTATACCCCAATCCCGCCCACAATCAAGTGAGCGTTTCCGCTCCTCACATCCTGACAGTCCAACTCATCAACGTCATGGGACAGGTTGTTTCCCGTCAACAAATAGACTCTCCAACAGCATACATTGACCTCAAAAACACACCCAAAGGCATCTATTTTGTACGCGTTGAGACTCCTAATTCGACCACAACCAGCAAACTCGTGGTACAATAGCACTACCCACATACCTTTATAAATCAGCCGAAAACATATTTCGGCTGATTTTTTTTATCACTATCATTGATATAATAACACTCAATTACTATTTTTTTTGTACCTTTGCAGCCCAATCCAAGTTAGTCGGATTACATTGTAGAACCTCAAACAAAGTCACACGGATGAAAAACAAATACTACGATCTAGTCGACCAAACCTTCGACTTCCCACAGGATGAATTTCGCACCGAAGAAGGCGAACTCTATTTCCACGACATCCCTCTCATGGAAATTATCAAGCAGTATGGAACCCCTCTAAAGATAACCTACCTGCCCAAGATAACCTCCCAAATCCAACGTGCCAAGCGCATGTTCAATGTTGCCATAGCCAAGACCGACTATCAAGGAAGCTACAACTACTGCTACTGCACCAAGTCCAGCCACTTTAGTTTTGTGCTCGAGGAAGCCCTCAAGAACGACATCAACCTTGAGACCTCTTCTGCCTTCGACATCAATCTTATCCAAGAGCTCTACCAACAAAACCTGGTGGACAAGGAGACCTTCATTATCTGCAACGGATACAAACGCCCTCAGTACATCGAAAACATTGTATCCATGTACACCGACGGCTTTCATAACATCATACCCATCCTCGACAACAAAAACGAATACTACCAACTCGACCAGCTGCTGGAACGCCCTGACAAACCCATGAAACTCGGCATACGTATCGCCGCTGAAGAGGAGCCCAAGTTCGACTTCTACACCTCGAGACTTGGCATGCGCTATAGCGACATTGTCAGTTTCTACGAGGAGCAAGTCAAACCCAATGGCAAGTTCACGTTCAAGATGCTCCACTTTTTCATCAACACCGGCATCCGCGACACCGCCTACTATTGGAACGAGCTTTCCAAATGCGTCAACGTCTATTGCGACCTCAAACGCGTCTGCCCTGAGCTCGACTCGCTCAACATCGGTGGTGGATTCCCCTGCAAGACCTCATTGGCAGCCTCCTACGACTATGAATATATGGCCGAAGAAGTGCTGGCACAAATCAAGGCGATATGCACCAACCGAGGTGTCCCTGAGCCCAATATCTTCACCGAGTTTGGCAGCTTTACCGTTGGAGAAAGTGGTGCCACCCTCTACAGCATTCTTGACCAAAAGCAGCAAAACGACCGCGAGATGTGGTACATGATTGACAGTTCGTTCATCACCACCCTCCCCGACACCTGGGGCATCAACCAACGCTTCATCATGCTCCCCATCAACCATTGGGACTGCGAATATCAGCGCGTATTCCTCGGTGGCCTTACTTGCGACAGCGAAGACTACTACAACGCCGACTCACACGCCAATGCCATCTTCCTGCCCAAACTGCAAAAGGACGACCCCCTCTACATTGGTTTCTTCCACACGGGTGCCTACCAAGAGAGCCTAGGCGGCTATGGCGGCATACAGCACTGCCTCATTCCCGCCCCCAAACACATCATCATCGACAAGGATGAAAATGGCGACTACACAACCAAACTATTCGCCAAAGAGCAAAGCCACAAGTCTATGCTCAAAATCCTAGGATATTGATAAAATTGAAAATTGAAAGGTGAAAATTGAAAATTGAAAGTTGGCTGCCGCTTATTAAATTGAGAATTGAGAATTGGCTGGCGCTTTCTTTGAGTGAACTGTGATACGAGCGCTATCGTGTCACAGTTCACTGGTCACTGGTCACAGTTCACTGGTCACTGATTATCGAATTCATTTGTCTAATCACTAATCACTGGTCACTGATTATCGAATTCATTTGTCTAATCACTAATCACTGGTCACT
>CAMYZD010000104.1 GCA_947303735.1 uncultured Bacteroidales bacterium
GGTGAGGAGTGGTATTTGAATCGTATCGTTGACCTTAGCATGTAGAATATAAAAATAAGATAATGGAACAAGAACCTATTTTAAATGCTCATAACAAGCAGGAGTATCCGCCGATGCATACGGCGGAGCATATTTTGAATGCTACTATGGTGAAGATGTTTGGCTGCCCGCGGTCGCGGAATGCCCACATTGAGCGGAAGAAAAGCAAGTGCGACTATCAGCTTGCCGCAGCCCCTACAGAGGCTCAAATACAAGAGCTAGAGGCCCGCGTAAATGAAGTCATAGGGCGTAACCTCGACGTGACGGTGGAATATGTCGACCGCGACCACATCCCCCCAGAGGTGGACCTAAGCAAGCTTCCTGCCGATGCCAGCGAGACACTTCGTTTGGTGCGGGTGGGCGACTACGATGTGTGTGCCTGCGCGGGTACGCATGTGCAGAATACGTCTGAGATTGCCCCGTTCAAAATCATTAGTCACGACTACAATTCTGAGACCCACACTTGGCGCCTTCGATTCAAGCTGTTGGAGAATTAAAGAAAGGTGAAAATTGAAAATTGAAAAATGGAACCTCGCGGTGGTCGAGAACAGATAGCTCCCGCGAGATTTCAATTTTTACCTTTCAATTTTTAATTTTATTCGTATCTTTGCGTGACGAATAAAATGTCAATAAAACCAATAAGAACTATGGAGCATAGATATTTACGCATTTGTAGGATAGGTGTGGCGTGCCTGTTTGCTATGGTGATGGCAGCTATGATAGGCTGTAATGGCGCACCCGAACAGCCCGCCACCATAGCTGGGTATTCCTCTCTGGAGGATCTGGAGGGCCATTCGGTCGCTGTGGTCAAAGGCAGCACTAGCGATGTGTTGTTGAGCGACACGCACAATTTCTCTAATATCCAGATTATCCGTTTTGCTTCGCCTACCGAGTTGGTCGAGGCTGTGATGAACGATTCAGCCGACTGCGGCATCACCGATACCGTGGTGTTGATGACGCTCGAGATGGAGGAGCATGGGCTCGCCATCGATTTCAATCTGCCAGGCGGTTTCGATGTGGCTGTGGCATTCAACCCCAAGGATAAGGAGCTGTGCAGTAGGTTCAACGACTTTCTTGTGCAGATTAAGTCGGACGGCACGCTCGACGAGATGTTCACCCGTTGGAGCAGCAAACAGGTGGATACGGTGCATATTCCCGACATGCCCGAGTTGGCCGACCTGAAGGGACACCCTATCGAGGTGGCCACCATGATCGACAATCCACCGTTTAGCTTCTACCGCAATAATCGTTGGACAGGGTTGGAAGTGGAACTCATGCAGCGGTTCAGCCTCTTTGTTGGGCGGCCGGTGCATTTCAGCGGCTATCTGTTTGAGGAGATAGTCGATGTGCTGCTCACGCGCAATGCCGACGCGGCTGCCGCCAATCTCTTTATCACTCCCGACCGCGCCGACAAGGTGCTGTTTTCGCATCCCTATTATTTGTGCAAGACGAGCTGTTTCTCGAAGGCTCGCTAAGCCGAAATGAGTTTGCCTGACGTGAGTATGGTCTCGGCGATGAGGGCATGCCCTGCTTCGTTGGGGTGCATGCCGTCGGCGCAGTAATAGTCGCCGAGGGCTCTCCGTTCGAGAAAGATGGTGGTGATGTCGATTATCTCTACTTGATATTGGGCGGCAATCTTAAAGACTTCTAGGTTGTATTGCTCGTGCCAGTTGCTGATATAGTTCACGTCGCCACCGAGCCATTTGAGGATGTCCTCTCGGTCGAGTCCTTTGCTCACAAAGTCGAAGAAGCGTTGAGGCAACAGTGCAGGGAGTGAGAGCAGGATGGGGGTGGCACCCACGGCACGTATCTTCTCAATGAGCTTGACGTAGAGGTCGTGGAACTGAGGTAGACTTATCTCGGGTCGGTGGCTCCCCATGGGATTGGAGGAGATGGCCTTCCAGTCGAAGTTGCAGTCGTTGCCTCCAAACTCTAGTACTACGCGGTCGCCATGCTTGATTTCCCGAAGGTGGCGGTCGAAGTTTTTCAGCCCTCCTAGTATGGTGTTGCCAAATCGCGACAGGTTGCGTATCGACAGATTTTTTGAGTCGCCCACTCGGCTCACAAAACCTTGGTCGCTTATGGTGTATTTCACGGTGCCATCACTTATCTGCGATGTGTTCATCACGATTCCTTTCATAATTGAGTCTCCAAATGCAAATATATTGTTCATTCTTATGATAAGCCGTTGAATAATGTAATTGTTTTTGGTCTATAAGATATCGGGTTGTTCTGTTTTTTTTCGGATGCAAAAGTACTGCCTTTCTCGCAGGTGGCAAAAAAAACGTGATACCACCTAGAAAATGGGATGAAATATCTGTTTTTGGTGTTTTTCTGTGGTTGTGGGGCTGTTTTGTGACGAAATGTATCGGAAAATCCCTGCTATTTGGTGGCGAATGGGACGAAAAATGCTACCCTTTTTGTGGTGTGGATGGAAAAAAGTACTACTTAAAAACGCGTTGTGTCGAAAAATATGGCTATCTTTGCATATCGAAAAATAGAATGTACTTATGGCTGACAATTATCTAGAGAAACGATACGAAGAAGTGTTTGGCGCGGGCCGTACCAAGGTCAGAAGGGTGGGGCACACGCTCGACGAACTGCTGTTGCGCAACCGTAGTCAACGCGGCTATAATAAGGCTTACAAAGTGAAGCGTGAGGAGCTGGAACGCATTGTGGGGGTATGTAGCAAGGTGCCCTCTGCCCGCAACCAGCAGGTGCTCCGCTTCCGCCTCGTCACTCACGATCGGGGGGCCGACGTCGTCCTGTGTAACATCCGCCTGGGTGCGGCGTTGCCCGAGCTGCATCTTCCATTCTCTGGCACTGAGCCGGAGGCCTTCATTATCATCTGTAGCACTATCCCCGAGAGCAAGATGGTCGATGTCGACTTGGGAATAGCTATACAGAGCATGCTCCTCAAGGCGGTGGAGATGGGCTTGAACGGCATCACTATTGGAGCCTTCAACAAAGGCGAATTGGTTAAAGAGTTGGCTCTACCTTATGAGCCGTTGATGATACTGGCAATAGGGAAGGGGATTGAGAAAATCGAATTGGTGCCCATCACTCCCGACAAGAGCCACGCCTATTATCGGAATGATGGCATACACTATGTGCCCAAGGTAGGGCTGAAAGATTTGTTGGTTTAACCCAAATCGGTCATTGGGGGTTAGTCGATTACTTGCAATACGTCTGGCTCTAGGTCAACCACGAGGCTGATGTTCAGCTTTTCTATTTGCGTAACGAAGTTCCCATCCTTGCAGTCTTTAGTGATTGTTCCCTCCAAGCCTGCAAATTCGCCCGCTATGACTCTGACGTGCGCGCCCTTTTTCAAGCGGTCGGAGTTGTAGACATATACCTCCTGCAACGAATTCGCCAGTCGGCGCATGGCCTCTATTTCCCGCTCTTGGATGGTGGCTATTCCTGTGTTGCGAAATCTCACAAATCCCACCACGCCGACTATCTCCTTCACCTTGTAGATGTCGGCTTCGCGCAGTTTCACAAAAGTGTAGGAGGGTATTAGGGGCACCTCGACACTCTTCATCCTGTCCGACCACTTCCGCAGCACACGGTGTAGGGGAAGGAAGGTTTCTAGTTGTAACTCGTCGGCAATTCGGGCGGTGACTCTCTTTTCAGCTCTTGGCGAGGTGTAGGCCGCCACCCATTGGGGGTCTTGTATTAGCATATTACAAAAAAAAGCTCTAGTTTAATAAGAGGACTTCTATAAATTGAATAATATGGAGTTAAAAAGATTAAGGAAGTCCGGTGGACTTACGTTAAATAGATTAAGGAAGTCCAG
This sequence comes from uncultured Bacteroidales bacterium, assembly GCA_947303735.1. GTDB lineage: Bacteria > Bacteroidota > Bacteroidia > Bacteroidales > P3 > Colimorpha. Next base: position 3,836 of record CAMYZD010000104.1, read on the forward strand.
TGGACTTACGTCAAATAGGACAAATGCTTGGTCGTCAACAGTATTGTCCATTTTAACTTCCATTTTTACTCCCACTTTTACTCCCAACTTTTGAATTAATAGAACCCATCATAAATGAATGAGCGCAACATCGTTTATTGCGCTGTGCTGTGGCAGGAAAGCGACTCGCAGAGACGCGACATGGAATCCCTTAGGCAAAAATAAGTCATACTTTTATGCTAGAGCGACAATAAATAAGCCCTCCGCCAATTGGCAGAGGGCTGGTTGGTCATTGTTGTTTAGTCGTTGTACTCGGCAAGGATGCTAGGCACCATGTCGGGGGTAAGACGGCCGTACACCTTGCTGCCAATCATGGCCACAGGGGCGAGACCGCAAGCACCGACGCAACGGAGGGTGTTCAGCGAGAACTTACCGTCGGGGGTGCACTTACCAACCTGGATGTTCAGGTTGCGCTGGAAGGCGTCGAGCACCTTCTCTGCACCACGCACGTAGCAGGCAGTACCCAGGCAGATGTCGATGGGGTGCTTGCCCTTGGGCTCCATGGTGAAGAAGCTGTAGAAGGAAACGATACCATATACGCGCGAGACGGGGATGTTCAGCTCGTGGGCAACAACCTCCTGTACTTCTGCGGGCAGGTAGCCGAATTTGCCTTGCACTTGGTGAAGCACGTTGATAACCTCACCGGCTTTATTACCAAAAGACTTGGCAATGTCTTTGATAATGTTGATTTTATCTTCGGATAACTTGATGTTTGCCATATTCTTTTTATTTCTTGATTGCTTGATTGTCTGATTGTTTGAGTCCTTGGCACGTAGCCACTCAAGCATTCAAACAATCAAGCATTCAAACATTATACAATTACTTTGTTGACTCGATTTTGTCGGAACGGTCGAAATAGTGCGTATGCAGCTGCTCGTGGCTGAGGTGGCCGCAAGGCTCGCCATAGTATTCCTTGTAAATGGCGATGATTTCGGGGTTCTCATGGCTCTTACGGATGGGCTTGCCAGCATCCTCGCGGTAGATGGCTTCCATACGTTTGCGGATGATGTCGCTGTTGCCATGGTGGTAGGGCTGGCCGGCACCGCCGATGCAACCGCCGGGGCATGCCATCACCTCGATGAAGTGGTAGCCGTTGGGGTTGCCTTCGCGCACCTGCTCCATCAGGATGCGGGCGTTCTTGAGGCTGTAGGCGATAGCAATCTTCAGGGGGAAACCGTCGAAATCGATGGTTGCTTCCTTGATGCCTTCGAAACCACGGGTCTCTTCGAAATCGATGCGAGGCAGTTTCTTGCCGGTATGCACCTCGTAGGCGGTACGGAGGGCAGCCTCCATCACACCACCGGTAGCGCCGAAGATAACGGCGGCACCACTCGACTGGCCGAGCGGGCTGTCGAAGTCCTCGTCGGGCATGTCGTTCAGGTTCAAGTTGCACTGGCGAATCATGTGGGCCAGCTCGCGGGTGCTGAGCACGTAGTTCACATCGGAATCACCGTTCACGCTGAGTTCCTCACGGGCGCGCTCGCTCTTCTTGGCAAGGCAGGGCATGATGGAGACCACGATCAGGTCTTCGCGCTTCACACCCAGCTTGGGAGCCAGATAGTTCTTGGCGACGGCACCAAACATGCCCTGAGGCGACTTGGCGGTCGAGGGGTACTCGAGCAGGTCGGGGAAGTTCTTCTCGTAGAAGGCAACCCATGCGGGGCAGCAGCTGGTGAACATAGGCAGTTTCACCTCTTCGCCAGCCAGAGCCTTCTTCAGGCGGCCGAGCAGCTCGGTGCCTTCCTCCATGATGGTGAGGTCGGCGCTCCAGTCGGTGTCGTACACCTGGTCGAAACCGAGGCGGCGGAGGGCGGCGGCCATCTTGCCGGTCACGATCTCACCGGGCTTCATGCCAAACTCTTCACCCAAAGCCACGCGGACGGCGGGAGCGGTCTGCACCACCACCTTCTTGGTAGGATCGGCGATAGCCTTCAGCACGTCGCTGATGTTGTCCACCAACGTCAGAGCACCCACGGGGCACACCTGCACGCACTGGCCGCAGTTGATGCAGCTGCTGTCGCCCAGGTTCTGCTCAAAGGCGGGAGCCACCACGGCCTGGAAGCCACGGTTCACGCCGCTCAGAGCACCGGCGGTCTGGAACTTGTTGCACATCGTCTCGCAACGGCGGCACATCACGCACTTGTCCATATCGCGATACACGCTCAGCGTGCTGTCCTTGCGATAGGTCGACTGAGCACCCTTGAACGGGATTTCCTTAATGCCCAGACGCTTGGTCAGTGACTGGAGCTCGCAGTCGCCATTTTTCTCGCACTGCAGGCAGTCGTTCGGGTGGTCGGAGAGGATCAGCTCTACGACAGTTTTGCGGGCGTTGATGACGCGGGCGCTGTGGGTCAGCACTTCCATGCCTTCCATCACATCGGTGGCGCAGGCGGGAGCCAGATTTCTACGGCCCTTCACCTCGACGACACACACGCGGCATCCGCCGGGTTTGTTTTCAAATTTCATCCCATCGAGCTCAAAGTAGCACAACGTGGGAATGTCAATACCGGCCATGCGGGCAGCTTTGAGAATAGTGGTGCCTTCAGGAACTTGAACCGGCTTATTATCTATTGTTAGATTAATCATTTTTTTTTCTACTATTATTTATATTTGTTTCTAGTCGCGCCAGCCGTTACTGGTGCTTCTAGGCAAAACTAACATTAATGAACAGAAATGGCACCAAATTTACAGTTATTGATACATGCGCCGCACTTGATGCACTTCGTAACGTCGATGCGCATCGAAGCCAGTTTGTGACCAGGAGCGGTGTAGTCGGTGCGGCTGATGGCCTCCACGGGGCATCCTTTGGCACACTTGCCGCAGCCAATGCACTTCTCGGGGTCGATGACATACTGCATCAGCTTCTTGCAGACGCCGGCACGGCATTTCTTGTCGACCACGTGCTCCACATACTCGTCCCAGAAGTTGTCCAGGGTCGAAAGCACGGGGTTGGGTGAAGTCTGGCCAAGGCCGCACAGGGCGGTGTCCTTGATAACGGCGGCCAAGTTGCGCAGCTCTTCGAGGTCTTCCATCGTGCCGCGACCGTCGGTGATCTTCTCAAGGATTTCGCACAGACGCTTGTTACCGATACGGCAGGGCGAGCACTTACCGCAGCTCTCCTCGCAGGTGAACTCGAGGTAGAACTTAGCGATAGCGGGCATACAGCTGGTCTCGTCCATGACCACCATACCGCCCGAGCCCATCATCGAGCCGGCAGCCACCAGGCTGTCGTAGTCGATAGCGGTGTCCAGGTGCTTGGCTGTCAAGCATCCGCCTGAAGGACCACCGGTCTGAACGGCCTTAAACTGACGGCCATCCTTAATACCACCACCGATTTCGTAGATAATCTCACGCAGGGTGATGCCCATGGGCACCTCAATCAGACCCACGTTGTTGATCTGTCCGGCCAGGGCGAACACCTTGGTACCCTTCGACTTCTCGGTACCGATCTTGTTGAACCACTCAGCACCCTTGGTGATAATCACGGGCACGTTGGCAAAGGTCTCCACGTTGTTCACGTTCGAGGGCTTGCCCATGTAGCCGCTCACAGCGGGGAATGGGGGTTTCAGCGTGGGCTCGCCGCGCTGGCCTTCCATCGAGTGGATAAGGGCGGTCTCCTCACCGCAGACGAATGCGCCGGCA
>CAMYZD010000105.1 GCA_947303735.1 uncultured Bacteroidales bacterium
TGCCGTAGCCGCCAGCCACAATGATGGGGGCGCCTTTGATGTTGATGTTCTTCTCCACGATGTCGCTATGGAGGATAGATACAGCACCGTCGACGGCAGCTATGTCGCTCGAGAAGTCGATGGGGGTCATAGTGCCTTGATGGTTGGCGTTGAAGACCTCTTTCTTCATGACGCCTTCGCGGATGGTGGCCATCTGGGGACGGGTCTCGGGCGAGACGATGGTGGCGATGATGTTGCCGCCAAAGGCAGGACGAATCTGGTGAAGGAGCTGCTCGTAATGCTTGCCGGTCTTCACATCGTCGTGCGGACCCAGCTCGAGGGCGGTGCAGTCGGCGGTGAGGCCACAGCGCAGATAAGAGGAAATGCGCGGAGCTAGGTCGCGGCCGATAGTGGTGGCGCCCAAAAGAACCACGTCGGGCTGATGTTGTTCAATCACTTTGCTTAGGACGACAAAGTGGGGCAGGGTGCGATAGGGGGCGAGACGGGGGTCGTCTGCCACAAAGATATCGTCCACCCCATAAGGGAAAAGCTCGGCGGCCGCCTGCTTGATGTCGTGACCAGCCACCACAGCCTGCAGTCTGCCGTGCATCTCGGTGGCCAGCTGGCGACCTTTGGTGCAGATTTCAAGGCTGACATCGGCAATGTGGTTGCTTCGGGTCAGCTCGCAGTATACTAATACATTATTCATTTAATCTACTTTTTGAGGTTGTGATGAAATGGTTACGAGATGATGTGTTCTTTTGAGAGGGTGGCCATCAGTTGCGAGAGGGCTTCGGGCGTAGCTGCTACCTCTTGGCTCTCTTTGTGGGCGAGGACAATATTGTCGATCTTCTTCACCTTGGTGGGCGAACCTTTCAAACCTAGGCGGGAAAGGTCGGGGTTGACATCGTCGGCATTGAGGAACTTGACCTCTTCCTTGGCCAGGCGCAACAGGCGATGGGCATGGGGATAGCGGCAGTCGGGGGCGGTGGCAGTGACGGTGACCAAGGCGGGCAGGGTGCAACGCACCTGCTCCACACCGTCGGCCAGACGGCGGTTCAGCACGATGCTGTTGCCGTCGACCTCGCAGAGTTCTTCAGCGTAAGTGACCTGTGGTATCTCCAGTTTCTCAGCCACCTGGGGGCCTACTTGGGCGGTGTCGCCATCGATGGCCTGACGGCCAGAGAAGATGATATCCACCTTGCCCAAGGTGCGGATGGCCTGCGAAAGGGCATAGGAGGTGGCAAGTGTATCGGAACCAGCAAAACGAGCATCGCTCAGCACGAAGCCGTCGTCGGCACCTCGCGAACAGGAGTCTTTAATAATTTGGGAAGCCCTTTGAGGACCCATGGTGACGACAGTGATATGGCTGCTGGGCAGGCGGTCCTTCACCTCCAATGCCATCTCAAGGGCCTTGAGGTCTTCGGGGTTGAACACTGTGGGCAGTGCGGCACGGTTCACAGTGCCGTCGGGGTTCATGGCGTCGCCCCCCACATTGTGTGTATCGGGAACCTGCTTGGCAAGTACGACAATTTTAAGTTCAGACATAGTGTCTATTTTTGGTTAATAGCGTTATAAACGTAATTTACAATATCGCGAACGGTTTTTATCTCTCCGGTCTCGTGCTCGGGCAATTCCACGTCGTAGCATCTTTCAATAAACATGATAAGTTCTACAACATCAATTGAGTCAGCTCCGAGGTCGCCTTCAAGGCGATCGTCCAAACTGACGGCGTTGGCCATGCCCAAATGTTCGGCAATATGCTCAACTATTTCGGCGGAGAGCTGTTCTTTCGTTCTTTCCATCTTTGTATTCCTTTCAGGCTATTAGAGGGATAGGCCGCCGTCGCAGCAGAGCACATGTCCGGTGACATATCCTGCCAGATCGGAAGCCAGGAAGAGGCTGACCCGTGCCACATCGACATCGGTACCACCGCGGCGCAATGGGATATGAGTCATCCAACTCTTGCGGGCCTCTTCACTCAGGGCCTGCGTCATGGGGGTTTCGATGAAGCCAGGGGCGACAGCATTGCAACGGATGTTGCGGCTGCCCAATTCCTTGGCCAACGAACGGGTGAAACCGATAATACCAGCCTTGGCAGCGGAATAGTTGCACTGACCAGCGTTGCCGTTGATGGCGACGATAGAGCTGATGTTGACGATAGAGCCGCTACGCTGTTTCATCATCATGGGGGCAAAAGCTTTGCAGTAGTTATACACCGAGCGGAGGTTGGTCTGGATGACGGCATCCCAGTCGCTGGGCGACATGCGGAGCAGCAGATTGTCGCGGGTGATGCCGGCGTTGTTGATCAGCACATCAAGACGTCCAAATTCTTTTTCAACCTTTTCGGCTACACCCATGGTCTCGTCAAAGTCGGCGGCGTTGGCAGCAATGAACATTGCCTTGACACCTTTGGCAGTAATCTCTTCGACAAGCGACTGGCTGTTCTCATTCTCGCGCAAGTCGGTGAAGATAATGTTGGCGCCTTCTTCGGCGAAAAGCAGTGCGGTGCTGCGTCCGATGCCGCGTGAGGCACCGGTGATAAGGGCTGTTTTATTTTGTAGTAAGTTCATATCAATGTATTTATGTTAGTTGTTTTTGGGAACCAGAGTGAATATCAGATTGCCTTTGCAGCAAAGCTGTCCATCGACCGACGACTTGGCTTCGACAAAGAATGTCTGTCCACGCCGATTGGTAATGTGACCTTCGATGGTGAGGGTGTCGCCAGGACGCAACTGACGTTTGAAGCGTGCGCCATCGATGCCGCTGTAGAAGGGCGTGCAACCTTTCTCTAACTCCTCGCGGATGAGGATGCAGCACGATTGTGCCATAATTTCACATATGATAACGCCTGGTACGACAGGGTACCCAGGGAAATGTCCCTGAAGGAAGAACTCGTCGCCTTTGACATGATAGTGGGCGATAGCTTGGTCGCCAACCATTTCCACATCGTCGACCAGCAACATGGGCTCACGATGGGGCAGAAATGTCTTTATTTCTTCTCTTTGCATGGGTATTATTGTATTTAGATTCTTCTTAAAGCGATGCAGGCATTCTGACCACCGAATCCAAAGGAATTGGAGATGGCTACGTCGGCAGTGTATTCGCGTGCCGTGTGGGGAGTGTAGTCAAGGTCGCACACGGGGTCGGGTTCGTTGAGGTTGATAGTCGGGGCGACGATGCCATTCTTGATGGTCAGGGCCGAGATAATGGCCTCCACGGCTCCGGCAGCGCCCAGCATGTGTCCCACCATCGATTTGGTGGAGCTGATGACGGCCTTGCGGGCAGCCTCTTCGCCCATGGCAATCTTCAGCGCCATGGTCTCGGTCTTGTCGTTGAGCGGGGTGCCCGTACCATGGGCATTGACATAGAGACGCTCAGTGTCCTTGTAGCCTGCACCTTTCAATGCCAATGCGATGGCGTTGGCAGCGCATTTGCCGTCGGGACGGGGAGCGGTGTAGTGGTGGGCGTCGCAGGTGTTGCCATATCCACACACTTCGGCGTAGATCTTGGCACCACGTGCTACAGCATGTTCGTATTCTTCAAGTACCAACACGCCTGCGCCTTCTCCCATCACGAAGCCTTTGCGACGGCTGTCGAAGGGTAGGGAGGCGGCTGCGGGGTCGGTGCTGGTGGCAAGCGCCTTGCTGTTAGCAAAACCGCTGATGGAAATATCGGTGATGGCGGCTTCGCTACCTCCGGTAATCATCACGTCGGCAAGACCTTCGCGAATCATACGGAACGACTCGCCAACAGAATGGGTGCCAGTGGCACAAGCGGTTACGACAGGCAGGTTGGGTCCTTCGGCGTGGAACATGATGGCGACATCGGCCGAGGCGATGTTGGCAATCATCATGGGGATGAAGTGGGGCGGAACACGGCGGGGGCCTTCGTTCAGCAACACACAATGGTCGTGCAAGAAGGTCTGGATGCCACCGATGCCCGAGCCGATGGCGCAGCCGATGCGCTCGGGAGCTACATCGCGACCCACCTCGATGCCGCAGTCGGCCATGGCTTGGCGGGCGGCAGCAAGGGCAAAGAGTGCGTAATTGTCGTTGTGGCGGGCAGTGGCACGGTCGATGCCTTCTGCAATGGGGTCGAAGTCTTTCACTTCGGCAGCCAATTTGACGGGAAGATTATCGGTGGGAATGCCTTTGATGAAGTCAATGGCGCAAACACCATTCACTAGGCCGTTCCACATGGTCTCTATATTGTTTCCCAGCGGGGTGATACACCCCAGACCGGTTATGACTACTCGTCTCATTTTATTTATTGATTCATTATAAATATATACTTACTTCTCGTAGTTGATGGTATTCCATTTGAGCACGGCGGCACCCGTCACAAATCCGGCACCGAAGGCGCTCAGGGCCAAGATGGCATCCTGTTTCAGTTTGCCTTCGCGCGAGAGTTCGTCAAGCAGGATGGGAATGCTGGCAGAAGAGGTGTTGCCATAGCGTTCGATGTTGGTCGGGAATTTCTCCTCGGGCTGCTTGATTTGTTCACGAATGGCCTTGATGATGCGCATGTTGGCCTGGTGGAGTAGGAAATAGTCAACCTCCTCAGGCTTGACACCTGCCTTGGTCAGCACGATGTCGAGGTCTTTCTGCGAAGACTCGACAGCCATGCGGAAGACTTCGCGTCCCTGCATGACCAACGGCTCGTCGACATCGACTCCGCGGTGTTCGTAGGGCGTGTTCTCCAGACGGCGTTTGTAGTAGATGACATCCTTGTCGGGCGATGCAGTCAGATGGAGCGACTGAAGGCCGTCGCCTTTGGTGACCACAACGGCACCTGCGCCATCGCCGAAAAGAACGCTGGTCTCACGCTGGTGCCAGTCGCAGAAGCGGGTGGGCTCCTCGGCGCATAAAATCAAAATATTGTTGGCACGTCCCGTCTGAAGGTAGGCATCGGCGAAGTCGAGTGAATAGACGAAACCTGCACAGGCTCCGTTCAGGTCGATACAGGGGGCGTGGCTTCCCACGGCCTCTTGTACGATGGCACTCAGCGAGGGGGTGACATAGTTGTTCGACACATTGGAGCAGATGAAGAAGTCTACCTCATCGGGCGATATCTTGGCGGACTCAAGGGCCGCACGTGTGGCCTCGAGGGCTAGGTCTTCGAGTTTCTCGTTTGTGAGTATTCTGCGTGAACGTATTCCGGTACGGGTGGAAATCCACTCGTCGCTCGTGTTGAGAAAGCTTGTCAGCATCTCATTGCTGACGCTTTTTGACGGTACTGCACTTCCAGTTCCAATAATTTTCATAGTATTTAACATTTATTTGCGGGTGCAAAGAAACACAGAAATAATGAACCATCAAAAAAAAAAGGATGTTTTATATAATATAATGGGCGAAATTGCGTTATTTTGGGCGAAATTTGAATATAATGAACGAAAAAAGAAAATTAACTATCAGTACATTGACCAAAGTGGAGCTACATGCCCCCCATTTCTTGACGCAGAAACGCAGTATTGTGCTTTTTTTGATATGTGTGGCACTTTTCGCTTCTACATTCGTGGCTATCTATCGGCCCCTCGGTTTTATGCGTATGAGCGATGCCTTGTCGAGCCTTCACCTCCCATTCTATACTATAATAGTTGTTGCAACAGGCTTCGTCATCCTCCTCGCTAGTCGCATCCTTTTATACCAATATCAGAAACGTCGCCAGATGGCATTTTGGGGCTATGTTCTGTGGATTATCATAGAAATTGTGGTCTTCACCTTTGCATTGTCCCTATTGGCCGACGGCATCAATATGCGCCAGGATATCTCCTTTCCCCAGCTGATGACGCGTATTTTCCTGGATATTGTGGGCATACTGCTTATTCCCTATATAATATCGATACTTATATTCTTATTAGATGAAAAAAGACAGGAAATAGATGCCCTGCAGGCCATGCTACCCTCGAAGGATCAGGAGAAGACTATGACGGGTGAGACTATTAATTTCTTCGACCGTGGAGGTCGTCTTGTGTTTGCCACCAAGAAAAGTAATGTACTCTACATCGAGGCCTCGGATAATTATACCAATATACATTATATTAATGAGGACCACGAAGATTGTTTCATTCTTCACAACTCTATGAAAAACGTGGAAGGCACCTATTCCAACCTAGGAATGCTGCGTTGCCATCGTGGCTACCTCGTCAATCTCGAAAACATCAAGCTTATCCGCAAAGAAAAAGATGGGATGGTTATAGAGTTGGCACAGAGTAATAAGACCATTCCCGTGTCAAAGACCTACGTCAACAAAGTGGCTCACAGCTTTGCCGGCAATATTAGCGAATGATTCACCCTGCCTGAAAGAACGTTTCCGATAAGCCGAATACAGCCGAACTCTGATAAAAGATACATCTGCAATTGTCTCTGAATTCAGGCTTTGCTGCTCCGGCACCAGCTTGTGAGAGCACTCAGTAAATTTATCCCAAATGGATTAAAAAGTCGGCCTAATGACCGATTGAGGTTTATAGTTCAATTATTCGAGGAGGGTACTATATGTTGTACATCCAGTCAGTAACTCCGGCATTGCTGAGCGTTGTTCCATTCCATTCGGTTATTCCGTAAGCACCGTGCGTATGTCCGAAGAGGTTAATCTTGGGTTTGAGTGCAGATACCCTGTTCAAAAGCAGCGGACTACCATAGTGCGTTTTATCATTGGTACAATCCAAAATGCCCAGTGGTGGCCGATGGGTGATAAGCACATCAACATTGCAGGGGATAAGGTCGTAGTGCTCTAGCAGTTTCATTTCTCCATCATTGTATTCAGCCAGCATCGGAACACCATAGAATGACACACCATCGATGGTGATACCACTATCGTGCAGATAATGCACGTTGTCTGGCAATCCTTCCAAGGTGGCATCAATCATGCAGTCGTCGTGATTGCCTGCGATGAAGATTTTGTGTTTGTATGGCTGGTCACAAAACCATTCGAGGAAGTCGAGAGCCTCCATGTCGCTACCTCCCAGGGTGAAATCACCGCTATGCACCAGCACATCGGCCTCTGGCATGACGCCTAATTCATGGTGCTTGTTATGTGTGTCAGAGATATGAAGAATCTTCACTTGATGATAATGTCTACGTCTTGAATGGTGGTGCTCTGTGTGGTTACTTTATCCTTTAGCTCCTGAGAAAGATCGAGACTGCGGAAGTCGCTCTCGGCATCGCGGTGGATTGGAATGATTGCGATTCGAGGATTAACCTTTGTGCAAACAGCAGCTATCGTTTCGCGCGATGCGTGACCTGAAGTGTGGAGATAGTCAATATGCCATTCGTGGGAATGAACAAAATCGTATGTCCGTTGTTGGAATGCCGAATGCGTCGGTAATATGTAGCCGAGAAACTGCGAGTAGAGAAAACATGTTTCTTTTGGGTCAAGTGTAGGATAAATAGCCTCGATGAATTCTCGGC
>CAMYZD010000106.1 GCA_947303735.1 uncultured Bacteroidales bacterium
TGCTGAGTGGCAGTCTGTTGGCTCAAACGTTGGCCTTCGACGACATCGGCATGAAATATGGCTATAAAAACAGCAACGGCATCTGGCAGATACCTCCACGCTACCAGGTGGCTTTCGCTTTCCAACATCAGGAGAGAAAATTTGCCGTGGTGAAGTATGACGGCCGCTGGGGCTGCATCGACGAAGCCGGCAACATGATTGTCCGCAATATCTTCCTCACCCAAGAGGAAGCGCAAGAGGCGGGCGACCACTGGTACAGCGCTGAGGAACCAGGCAAGTGGATATATCCCGCCGAGAATCCCGCCGACCACAAATGGGGCTTTGTGAACTACTACGGCAATTGGAAGTATGAACCCGCCTACGAGGGTGCCGGCAAGTATTTCGGCACCGACCCCATGAGCTTCGCCCCCGTGAAGTTGGACGGCCGCTGGGGCTGCATCGATGCCAAGGGTATTCTGATTATCAACAACATCTTTGTGTCGATGGAGGATGCCTACGAGGCAGGCCACCAATGGATTGTGGGTCGCCACTACGACACTTGGCGCATCAGCGTCACCAATCCCCAAAACGAGAACCAGTGGGGCATAGTGAACTATCTGGGCCGTTGGGTGGTGCAACCGCAATACTCTATGATTCGCCAGTTTGCCAACGAGCATAACTATATCTACACCCAGGCCATGAAAAACGACCGCTGGGGCAACATCGACCGCAACGGCAACGTCATCAGCGAGTTTATATTCAGCCATGAGGACGACTGCGTGTATGCCCTCTCGCAGATAGAGCATGGGCGCGATATAGACGGTTGGCGACTGCCCGAGATGCGTACCGACACCAACCTGTGGGGTTGGGTGAAGGCCGACGGCAGCTGGGCCATACAACCAATATATCTCGATGTGACACATTTCCCCAACGACACTGGCCTTTTTGCTGCCGCTAAGTGCGAGAACGGATTGTGGGCTAGTATCCACGAAGACGGTCGCCTGCTGTCGAAACCCGTCTTTATCCTCGCAAGCGAAGCCAGCAAGGCTGGTAAGGAATGGGACGACAACGAGAAGGGCATTGAGGAGGCAGAACTAGGTCACTGGCTCTACCCCATACAGGATCCGGGTACAGGCCATTGGGGCTATGTCGACTTTGAGGGCGAGTGGGTGATCCTGCCCCGTCTAGAGGATGCCAAGCCCTTTATTCAGACTTGGAACAACCGCGTGGCTCCCGCCAAGGAGGAAGGCCGCTGGGGCTGTATTGACCATACAGGCCAGTTTGTGGTGAAGCCTATCTACAACAACTCGGCCGACGCGTATGTGGCGGCTCGTAATTGGGCCGGCAAGCGGAAGTTCTAATTAAATTGAAAGTTGAAAATTGAAAATTGAAAATTATCCGGGTACGGCTTCTAACTTTCAACTTTCAACTTTCAACTCTCAACTTTCAATTATCCGACAATGGACTATATTATCCAAAACGGCACTATCGTCAACGAAGGTTCCATGGCGACACGGGACCTTTTCATTCATGATAGCCGTATGGTTGAAAGCGAGAGCCAACTGCGCAAGCCACAAGTGTATGACGCCACAGGATGCTACATACTGCCTGGTATTATCGACACCCATGTGCATTTCCGTGACCCTGGATTCCCCGAAAAAGCCGACTTTGCATCCGAGAGCCGCGCCGCACTGGCAGGAGGTGTGACCTCTGTCATCGACATGCCCAACACCAATCCGCAGACCACTTCGCTCGAGCTATTGGAAGCCAAGGAGGAGATTGCAGCCCGACGTAGTGTGGTCAACTATGCCTTTATGCTGGGTGCCACCAACGACAATATCGACCACCTTCTCAGCATCCCCACCGACCGCTACGCAGCTATCAAGCTTTTCCTTGGCAGCAGCACAGGCAATATGCTGGTGAATAGCGAGGCAGCGTTGGAGAAGCTGTTTGGCAAAAGCCACAAACTCATTGTGGCACACTGTGAGGAGGAATCCATTATTGAGGCAAACCTGCGCAACTACAAACTCGAGTTTGCCGGCACGGAGCAGGAAACAGCCGCCCTGCATCCCAAGATTCGCAATACCGAGGCCTGCTTCATCTCGACCTATAAGGCCATCGAGCGGGCTCGCAAACACGGCACCCGCCTGCATATCGCCCATATCAGCACTGCAACCGAGCTGTCGCTGCTGAGCAACAAGGCTTTGGCAGAAAAGCATATCACCGCCGAGGTGACACCCAACCACCTCTGGTTCGACGACCGCGACTATGCCACGCTTGGCAACCTTATCAAATGCAACCCTGCTATCAAGTCGCCCGACGACAGGATAGCGCTGTGGGGCGCACTAGTCGACGGGCTTATCGACACCATTGCAACCGACCATGCACCCCACACCCTTGCCAGTAAGCAGCAATCCTATTTCGATGCCCCTGGCGGAATACCCAGCATTCAGCACAGCCTTGCCATGATGCTCGAAAGCCTTTTCAACCCTACCGCCACTAACAGTGAAGATTATCAAGAACTACTAAATCAATGGATGCCTCTCATTGTCGAAAAGATGTGCCACAACCCCGCCACCCTTTTCGGCATCCAACTACGTGGTTTTATTCGCCCAGGCTACTATGCCGACCTAGTTATTGTAGAGCCGGGTGAGTCTCCTGTCACCCACGAGAGCATACTCTACCGTTGCGGATGGAGTCCCCTCGAAGGGCAGACCCTACACACCCGCATTCGCCAAGTGTTCCTCAACGGCATGCCTGCCAACCAGTCCACCCCCATGAAACTCTCTTTTGACAAATAAAAACCTCCATACACGCCCAATGAAAAGCATCCGCCCATACCTTATATCCCTCCTGCTAGTATTAACACTAACCGCATGCCAGAACGACTATCAGAAGCATTTGCGTCTGCTAGTCAATAGTCTCAACGAGGAGTGCCCCATTCCCCTAGGTGCCATCGGACACATGGACAAGGCAGAATATGACGGGGCTACAGTCACCTTCCACTACACTTTGACGGGCGTATTCGACATCCAGTCCTTCAGTGCCAATCAGGAGCAGTTCCACCAATACATGCTTGACAACTACCGCAGCAACAGCGACGAGAGCTTCCGCCAGCTCATCGGCGCAATCGTAAAAGCCGAAGCCAACCTCAAGGTTGTTTTCTCATCCCAAAACTGCGACCCCATCACCCTTCATTTCACCTCCCAAGAACTCTCCGACAATATGCCTACATTCATGGGCGACCCCGAGGCCTATCTACAATCCTCTCTTCAGGCCATGAAACTCCAACTTCCCATGACTTACTCCGAGGGAATGGTATGCTCTCGCGTCGAGCTTGATAGCAACTATTTCACTTACTATTTCGACTGCGACGAAAACCTCTTCGACATCAACGAAATGGAATTCAGCGCTACTCAGAACCACGATGCTGTACGCGAGATGCTAACCTCCAGCAGCGACCCCTCATTCGTCAGAATGATGAACATGCTTAAAGAGACCAACCGGGGCCTACGCTACCTTTACACCGGTACCACCAGTGGCAAAGAGGCCCTCGTCTCTATCGAATCGGAAGAACTCTAACTCATCCCCATTCACCGCATTTAATCAACAAGTCAATAATCTAATAGAAAACCCACAGTATGAAAAAGATTCTTTTCACCCTTCTTACACTTATCCTCTTGGTTGGCAGCGCCAATGCCCAAAGTCGCAAACGCGTGATTGACCCCGACAACCTGCCTCAACCCGCATCGGAGCTGATACAAAAGCATTGGCCCTCTTGCGCCATCGACTTTGCCTATATCAACGGCAAAGAGTACGAAGCCCTGCTCACCGACGGCACCATCATCCAGTTTGACTCCAAAGGCATCTGGAAAGAGATGAAATGTACCGACGGTCTGCCCGTCACCCTCGTGCCAGGCTACATCACCCGCTACATCGTAGGCCGATTCCCCAAGCAGCTCATCATTGACTGTGAGAAAATCAAAGGTGGCTATGAGGTGACCCTCACCAACGGGCTTGAAATCCAATTTGACCTCCGTGGAAACGTCACCCACGTCGACGAATAATCTTCATACAAGTCAAAAGAGTCCGCTTGTATAGCAAGAGTTCGGGATCTTTCCCATTCTCGCCATACGTGCAGACAAGCACAAAGGAGGGGTCGGCTACTACGCCAAAACAACGCCCTTCGCCAGCACCCTCTATCTGATTGCCAAGATAGACACTCCTATCGTCTAAAAAGGGTACGCAGCATCCACTCGGAAGAGGATAAGCCAGATTGACGTAGGCACCGCCGGGCAAATTCAAATCGGAAACATGAAGACCGGAAACACCTAACGCATTGATTTCGGCAATCAGGGATTTCTTCAACGAAACGAAGGCATCTAAGCCTTCCAATCTAACCAACTCTGCAACAAAGCACCTACCCATCGCTGTCCTCACAGCCAGGGCACGCACGACCCCTTTTGGCGCAATGCGCTGGGCAGCCAGTACCGCAAAGAGTATTCATTTCCATAGTGATACAAAAGTTAGTAACAATTAAAAAACGCTCTAGTACAAAGTATGACTGATTCTTGCTCGTATTTCTCAATGTGGCGTGTCTTCGACACGCTGAGTAGTAGGGGTTTCGCTATCCCCACACTGCGCTCCCGTTGGTCGCTTAGTATGGGGTTTCTTCGAGACGTTGCTGCATCTCGGCATAGCTCGAACGAGTTCGGCTCTGCGCTCGACTTTGCAACGTTATTGAGATTCAGCATCTTCGAGGCTGCTAAAAAATCAGTCTTTTATCAAACTAGAGCCTTAAAAAATAAGGTGTAACGATAAGTGAAAATTAAAAGATTTAACTTCCATTTTTACTTCTCATTGTTATATGTTATTTTTTTACTATCACTTAATAATATAAGGCCGCCCAACCAAAGGGCAACCTTATACTTATTAGAAACTGTTTAAATTTGATTGATGAATTTTATTAACTATCAGTTTTTTGACTACATTGGCATTCTCGCCAGTGACGCGGACGAAGTAAGCACCGTGTGGAAGATTTTCGACACTTAGGGTATTGGTGAACTCGTTCGAGCAGTCGTAGGGGCAGACTCCGGTGTCTGCCCTTATAATATTAATTACACGACCATTTATATCGACAACCGATACTAGTACCCTGCCACTGATACCGCTCACACTAATGGTAGTCATGCCATTGGTCGGATTTGGATAGATGGTGCAAGCAGGCTCTGCCACGTGGTTGATGCCGACTGACCCAGTGGTGAAAGTGACGACATCGCTCCAGTCGCTGTACATATTTTGGTCGCAGACGGCATGGATGTAGACATCGTACTCGGTATCATAACTGAGGTTGGATAGCCTAAAAGGCGAAGCATTGACGGGGAAAATGGCACTATTACCATGGGTGAAGCCACGTCTGCCATACTCAATTTCGAAACTAAGGTTGCCTTCACCGGCAGTCCAACTGATGGTGGCCGTGTTGCCGGATACCTCGGCACTGACTTCCGTAGGAGCATCGCAAACAACAACATAAGGCAGTGTGGTGGCTGTGGTGGAGGACCAGTCCTCGCTTTGCCAGCCAGAGCCGCAGACAGCACGAACACAGAAGTCGTACTCCATGTCGTCATCCAAGTCGGTGACTACATAGATATTGGTGGAGCAACTGACAGTGACGCCCGTGCCCTGGTCGAAGCCATGGTAACCGTATTCAAGTATCCAGGTTTGTGCCATCGGGTCTGAAGACCAGTAAACTTCTACGCTATTGTCGGTAATGTTGCGCGTCCCAAGTCCAACAACATCGGGACAGGCGACGGTGGTGAATCGGGTCGGGTAGGTCTCATCACTGACGATGTTGTGAGCCGAGCCGCAAAGAGCATGGATAGTGGCTTGATAGGTAGTGTTGGCGGTAAATCCGCTGATGGTAACGGGATGGCTGCTAACGGTGTAGATGCTGTCAAGCCCACCAGAGAACCATACGTGAAGTTGCCACATTGTTTCTTCGCCGATTGGCACCCAGTCGAAGGTAGCGGCGGAGTTGGTGATGTTAGAAGCGGTCAAATCGTAAGGCGCAAAACACTGGAGGTAGTCGGTGGTGAAGATACTGGAGGTCCACTCGCTGTAGCCGAGACTGTCGGTGGAGCAATCCTGACGTATGCGGAAAGTGTAGTTAGTAGATGGCTGAAGGCCAGTGAAGGTATATGCGTTGCCCGTGACAGAGATATTGGTGTCAGGCCATACCGATGCCGCACTCTCTTTCACGTTCAAATGGTAACTATTGCCTTCGCCTGACCATGTTATAGTGGCGCTCTCGTATGTGTGCGACACACCAGTGATAATAGGTATACGGCAACTGGCGGGGCCGCAAGTCATGAACTTAAGGTCGCCGACATAGTGACTGGCCGAACCACCTGTGACAGTGGAGGGGTCATAGGCAATGTTAGACTGATTGATATATCGAGTTCTGACGTTTGAAGTAGTGTGCGTGTTGAAACTAGCAGCATATCCGTTGGAAGATAAACCATGGCGGCGGTTGACCGCAAAGAGCACATTACTGTGGCCGTCCCAGCTGAAAGGGGTGTCAAACCGATGCGTCTGCCAACCGACGGTATTGTAGCGCAAGTCTCCATCCGTAATCACGGGAACGAACAAGTGGTTCGAGTCGGGATGAATGAAACCGCCCGAGAGGTCGCTTTCTGGCACATTGGCCATATACACGTCGATGTGGTTGTAGTAATAGCCATTGGTGGCAGTGGCGGTGCTGAATGCGAAGGCGTTGATGGGGTCGGTGAGGCCTGCCATCTGCGCACTGTCAATTAGCGTCTGCACATAGCTGTAGCCATAGATACTGATGCCTAGTGGGGTATTATTGTTGGTGGCACTTATTGTGCCGTTGTAGCTATAGTGCTGGCTGACATAGTCGCATAGTGTGGTTTGGAGTGTGGCTCGGGTCCATGAGCCGGTGTCCATTCCGCCAGAGCAGATGCTGCGGACACAGACATCGTAGCTGGTGAGCCGAGAGAGTCCTGTGATGGTGATGCGGTTGGTGTAGGTGGTCGCCATGCCTGCGGTGGGTGTAAAACCGACGGGTCCCCACGTCACCTCGTAGAGGTCGGCTCCATTGGTGTCCCAGGTCACAGCCAGCTGCGTGTCGGAGGGTGCTTCAGTGCTGTCGAGTCGCACGTTCTCAACACGGCAGGTTCTACTGATGCAGTTCACATTAATGGCAAAGCCGTCGCTATTACTAGAGCCGTCGGCGTAGAAGTAAATGGTGATGGGCCCGTTGGAGGAGACGATGGGTTCAAACGACCTATTGTTGTTGTAACCGAAATAGTTCAACAATGTGGTACCTTGCCTGCCCACTCCGTCGTAGATGGTCAGGCAGTC
>CAMYZD010000107.1 GCA_947303735.1 uncultured Bacteroidales bacterium
TGGATGAAGAATCCCCACAGCGCTATGATTAGCTGCAACGACGGCTTCCGTCCCGTCAGTTTCCTGATTGAGACGGTTGAAGAATAGAAAGTAACAAAAATAAATATGTAACCATGAAAAAGTATGTGTCCACACTCCTGTTTGTGTGCATCTCCATGGCACTTTCGGCACAGACCGTACTCCGCGGCGCGGTCATAGACAAGTCAAATAATGAGCCGTTGCCTTTTGCCACGGTGGCGGTTATGAGTGCCGACAGCACGGTAGTGGCGGGTTCTGTGACAATCGACAACGGAGAGTACCGGGTTGATATTCCTGTACGTGGACAATATTTATTGTCAGTCTCATTTATCGGGTATCAAACCCATTACCAGTCGTTCATCGCCGACAAGGCAAGAATAGACCTGCCCACCATCGCCCTTGCTCCCGATGCGAATATGTTGCAGGCCGTGCAGGTGGTTGACAAGGTTCCGGTGGTAGAACAGCAAATGGACAAGTTGGTGATGAATGTGTCGAAGAGTGCATTTGCACAGGGCAGCAATGCCCTCGACCTGTTGCGTAAAGCCCCCGGTGTCAGCATCGACAAAGACGGCAATGTGCTCCTCAACGGGCAGCAGGTAGCCGTATGGATTGACGGTCGCCCCTCGCACCTCGACGGCAAAAGCCTTGAAACCCTTCTGCGCGGCACCGACGGCACGGGTATCGACCGCATTGAGGTTATCGCCAACCCGTCGGCAAAATACGACGCCGAAGGACAGGGGGGCATTATCGATATACGTACCAAACACCATTTTGCACAGGGACTGAATGGTTCAATCTCTGCCAATTTGGGCGGCATGGGTTTCAACCGCGAGATGGAGGGCAGGGGAGCGCGCTCTCAGTTGTTCCTTGACCATAGCATTAGTGCCAACGTAAGTTTGAGGACCGAGAAAACCAATACCTTCGTGCAGATTGCCGAGCAGGCCAACCAAATGGGTGTGGACCTGATTACCTCCACCAAAGCCGATTTTGGCGGTGTAGGATTTGAGCAGTACAGTGGTTCGCTGTGTAATGTCAACTCGTACAACCTTACATTCAAGATGGGCAATGACTGGTTTATTGACAGCCGCAATACCCTGGGTGTGATTTTTACCATGCCTATGGCCTCTGTGCGCCAATGGGACGACTCCAGTTTCTCCTACCAGAGAACGGGAGGGCAGACGATGCAGCAGATACTTTCGAAGCCCATTACAGAGTATATGCTCAAGCAATATATGGGCAACTTGAATTTCACCCATGTCTTTGATGAGTCGCGCGCTGCCGAGATGACCGCAAACCTTGACTATTTCCATAACATAACTTCGGCCGACAATATTCAGAACAACTTTTTTCTGCCCATCCTCTCGCCGATGGTGTGGCAGGGTCAGAAATATGATTCGGTTAAGTATCTTACCCTGCACAGCGACAACACGATTGATATCTACAGTGCCAAAGTCGACTATCAGAGTGTGGTGCTTGGCGGCTATATGATGGAGGCAGGAGCCAAGTGGGCACTGTCCCATACCGACAATATGCTGAACCAGATTAACAGCATCCAATACCGGGGTAATGACACGATTTACGGCAACACTGTTGATAATCCCTTCGACTATTCAGAGCATGTCGGGGCTGTGTATGCCACACTGGCTCGACAGTTCGGCCCATGTTGGACGGTCAAGGCGGGTTTGCGCGGCGAGTACACCTATGCATATAATACGCTGCGCACAGTTAAACAGGATTATTTCGACCTTTTCCCCACACTCTATGCGGGTTACAATACTCCCGACATGATGAAACGTTTTGGCCTGACCTACACCCGTCGCATCACTCGACCCAACTACAACCAACTAAACCCCTTTAAAAATTATGTCGACGCCCATACATCGAACATGGGCAACCCCGACCTGAAGCCCAGTTATAGCGACAATGTGGCGTTGACGGCAGGTTTTGGTCGATACTTGACGTTGACGGGGAATTATATCTATACCAAAGACCAACTTACCATAATACCCACTCTCGACCCGGCTACAGGCGACCAAGTGATGCACTACGACAATTTCGGTTCCACCACGTTGCTTGGTGGCGGCGTGGCTTTGACAGAGTTGCCTTTGGGCAAATACATTTCATTTACACTCAACGCCAATGCCTACGACTATCGCAGTTTAGAGGCTCACTCTGCCAGCCGTGTTGTTGGTCAGACCGGTACTCCGACTGTCTACGACCGTCATTCGTTCCTTGGCACGGCATATGCCTGCCTTACCTTCAACCTGCCTAAGGATTGGAAGGTGCAACTTGACGGCTACTATTCGACGCCTATCACTGTTGGGTATTTGCAAACCAAATCCAACGAAATGGTCAATCTGGGGGTGAAAAAGACCGCTCTCGAAGGTCGTTTGCTCATCTCACTGCAGGTGAACGACCTGTTGCGCACCATGAGCAACAGTTTCGATGTGGTGTATGCTGACGGGGTTGTTTCGCAGTATGTGCAGAATTACTTGATACAAAAAGTAAGTGTTGGCCTGCAATGGAACTTTGGCTCGGCACAGCGCCCGCTGAAGCACAGGAATGTCGGCACCCTCGACGAACTGGATAGAACTTCCAACAGTTCAGGCCAGCTTAATTGACCCCTCTCGCTTCGTCGATGCTATATCGTTGCACCGTTGAGACCTTTACCATTGGAAAAAGTTGCAAAGTAAAGAAAAAATAGTATCTTTGCACTTACTTAATATTTGACGAAATGGAAGAACAATATAGACCGAACGAGAAGACTGACAGGGATTTGATTGAGCAGAACGCCAAAGGTACCGGGAGAATCTTCTGGTGGAAAGTGGCTGTGTATGGATTAATATTGTGTTTGGTGGCAGTGGGGGTGTTGTGGGCGTTTAATACGAATAATAAACTTTCCGCCCAGGAGCGGATCATTAATGAGTTGAAAAAAACGACTCTGCGGGATAGCACTTCTGTCATGCAGTCGTCGGATGTAAGGATATTAGTTGAAGAGTCCACCAAGGAAACACTTAACACCTATATCAATAGTCAGAATTCATTTCTAGAGATAATTGGAGTGTTGATTACCGTGTTAGTGGCAGTCTTTGGGTTTGCAGTTCCTTTTTTGACGAATAAGGAAGTTCGGGATAGCAATGAGAAATGGCTGAGAGAGAAAACGGAAGAGAGTAAGAATAAGATTAGTAGTCAGATGAGTTCTGAACTGAAAAAGAGTAAGGGTGAGATTAGCGATGAACTAAAGAAGGGTTTGGATCAATTGAAAGAGGAGACTGAGAGGCAGAAGAGAGAAATAAGTGAACTCAAGGACAGAATTGAAAAGATTTTGAAAAATAAACAGGATTTGGCTGAACATGCCGAATCGCTGAAAGAAGTAAATGAGGAAAGAGATATTGATAAGAAAATAGCAAAACTAAAAGAAGAAATTAAAAAGCATCCAAACGACTATCCTGCTGAAGGATACTATGAGTTGGGATTGGCTCAGAGTGAAAATGGTGAGATTGATGATGCTGTATCTAATTTCATGATAGCTATCGACAGAAAGCCCGACTATGCAGAGGCGTATCATGCCTTGGCAAAGGCATATTGCAATAAACCTGACTATGATAAAGCTTGGGAATATGTTGAAAAGGCTATATTGTTGAAACCAAAAGATAGCGAGATGCTTATGACTCGCTGTCAGATAT
This sequence comes from uncultured Bacteroidales bacterium, assembly GCA_947303735.1. Classification (GTDB taxonomy): domain Bacteria; phylum Bacteroidota; class Bacteroidia; order Bacteroidales; family P3; genus Colimorpha. The sequence goes on from CAMYZD010000107.1 coordinate 3,705, forward strand.
ACAAGAATAAGGGATTGATAGAAGAGGCTAAGCAAGATGCTGAACATGGAATTGAATTGGCAAAGAAAGCCGGGAACGGAGGTCTGTTGACAGACTTTAGGAGGTTGCAAGATGAACTATCTGGAATAAAAGAAACTGATGAACCCCTGATAGATATATCAGTAGGTAAAGAAACGTTTAGGATGATGAAAGTGAAAGGTGGCGTTTACACTATGGGAGCGACATCAGAACAAGGGGATAAAGCATACATCAAGGAGTTTCCAGTCCATAACGTTCTATTGGACGATTACTATATAGGCGAGACTGTGGTGACGCAAGGTTTATGGAAGGCTGTGATGGATAATAATCCGTCCCATTTTAAAGGCGATAATTTGCCGGTAGAGAGGGTGTTGTGGGAAGATGCGCAGGAGTTTGTTAAGAGGTTGAATCATAAAACAGGCAGGACGTTCCGTCTGCCGACAGAGGCGGAGTGGGAGTATGCGGCACGTGGCGGCAAGAAAAGCCAGGGATACAAGTACAGCGGAAGCGATAATTTGGATGAGGTGGCATGGTATGATGATAATAGCGGGGATAAGACACACCCTGTGAGAGAGAAGAAGGCCAACGAACTTGGGCTGTATGACATGAGCGGAAATGTGTGGGAGTGGTGTCAGGATTGGTATGGAGGATATAGTGGAGATGCACAGTCGAACCCGCAGGGATCTTCGTCGGGTGCAGAGCGGGTGCGCCGTGGCGGGGGTTGGCGTAGCCGTGCGAGAAACTGCCGTGTGTCGTCTCGCAGCAGCTATGCACCTGCCCACCCCTATAATGGCCTCGGCTTCCGTTTGGTGATGTGCCTGTAGTTTACCAAACATGTTATGCAGAAAAAACTGTAGAGTGAAAATGATTCGGTATTTTTGTGTTTTCAAACCAGAATTGACATGATTGGTATGGGAAAGATTAATAGCTTTCTGCTGTTTTTTGTGGCGGTGGTTCTGACGGCGGGCGTTTGCCGTGGGCAGGAGAAAACTGAGGATTTTCCAAAGTTTGTGGAGCGGTTTGTAAGCGATTGCGGGTTTCAGCGGTCAAGAGTGTTGTTTCCAGTGGAGGCATTGCAGCATGAAGAGGATACCGTTAAGGTGGTTATGATTGATGAAAAGGATTGGGGAGAGTGTGTGCCTTTTTCCGATTTTGTTGTGAAGATTGGGCCGAGCATTTCGGACGGCGCGACGGTTATGATAGTGCAAGGGTACGATAATGGAGTTTTGGTAGAATACCGTTTCGGATTGGTTGACAACAAGTGGTTCTTGAAAAGGAGTGAGGATTATAGTATGTGACGCAATGGACAAAAGGGGGTTGCTGTATTGTAGATTAAACACAAACAATATGATGAAAAGATTATTTGTATTGGCAATGATGTTGAATATGATGTTTGCCGTAGAGGCACAGGAAACGAGTCACAAATGCTGCTCCCAAAAGGGCGGTTGCCGCCAACAGGCCAAGACAGAGAAAAGTCAGGCTGTGCAGGCAAAAGTAGAGTCATTGGCTGTGGAGGAGTTTTCACAGCGAATGATGTGTAAGAGTGTAGTGCTGGTGGATGTCCGAACCCCCAAGGAGTATGCCGAAGGACACCTGCAGGGTGCCAGGAACGTGGTTTGGGGTGACGATTTTGAGAAGCAATGGAAAGCGGCTGGAATCAAGAAGCAGTTCACTGTGGCAGTGTATTGCCGTGGAGGCCGTCGCAGCAAAGCCGCAGCCAAAGAATTAGTGAAAATGGGCTACAAGGTTATCGACCTCGACGGAGGCATTATGGCTTGGCAGAAGGCTGGCAAACCGATAGTGAAATGATTTCCAATCATAAAAAAATATATAAAAAGATATGAGAAAAATGATTGTTTCCGCTCTGTTGTGCGGGTTGGTTGTTGGCGTTTCGGCACAGTCGCCAAATAAGATTGTCAAAGGCATTGAGAATTATAGTCGACACGGAAACACTATTTCCATGATTGAGCGTGGCGTTGCCAAGAGTGGATATCATTATAGAATGAAGGCGTTTAGAACCAACGATAACTACCAGACAGACCAGTTTTCGTACAATGAACAGATGCAGTTGGTGGAAGTGAGGGAAGTTGTCAGGAACGAGCACAATTTAATCGACTCGCTGTTTTATAACGACCGTGGCCAGATGGTCAGACTTTCGGGTTGGCAGTTGCTGGGCAGTGAGTGGCAGAATGTCTATTATGTGGATTATGGCTACAACGATGCCGGTTTGATTGCTTCGCGGAGCAATTACAATAATTTCGACGGTGTGTGGGAGTTGGGCGGCACTTATAATTATACGTATAATGAAGCCGGTTTGATTGTTCTGTCGGAGCTAACAATGGGCGGAACTTTGTTCCAGAAGGTGGAGTATGCTTACGACCGGGACGGCAATGAGGTGTGCGAGTTGTGGTACAGCTATGACGGCGTGGGTTTGACACCTTCGGAGAAGATAGTGACAGAGTATGCTGATGGTTTGAAGGTGGCGGAGTATGACAGTTTGAGTCAAGACGGCCGCAATTGGGTGTATAATGGATATGCTACATACTCATACAATAATAGTAACGACTGTGAGGAGTATCATCGCTATGATAATGTCAATCGTGAGGTGGAGAGAAAAGTCTATTCTTTCGACATGGACATGACAATGGCGGAGACTTTGTTCCCGTGGCATCCGGAGTTGACACGGCCTGTTGCCTATCAGAATACACATGTGTATGATAGAGAGGAGTGGCATTCGCTTGATGTTGACTTTGTGTTGCAACATGTATGCGATTACTTGTATGAATATGAAGGTGTGAACGGGATTGCTGACAGGACTGCGCTGAGTCCTTTGACCGTTTATCCCAATCCAGCGCATGATTATGTTGTGATGGAAGGGTTGGACAATGAGCCTTGTAGGGTGGAAGTGTTTGATGCGTTGGGGAGACTTGTCTTTGTTGGAGAATCCGTATCTAAAGGACAGAAATTGTATGTAGGTCAGTTGCCCAAAGGCTGCTATGTTATCAAAGCATCGTCAACGAAAGGTATTTTTGTTTCGAAACTATTAAAGGGACTTCTATAAATCACCCTAATAGGATGTGAGACGAATAACACTCTGAAAGCCATGTATGTTGTCGCTGCCGAAAGGAGAACAGCCATGTCTCCGCAGTGTGGGGTATGGTGTGGGGTTGGTTTGCGTGCCGAGGGCACGCTATTGTCTTAGAATCATTGTTGTATTTTCAGTACACAGGCCCTGTTCCTGCACGGTTATGGGTTTCTGTCAATAGGTATGGTCTTATTAGTCTCAGGTTACTAAAAAAATCGGGGCAAAATAAATTTATTTGTAAATTATATTTCGTTAGTGTCCGATAAACGTGCTGAAAGCACTTAATCCTATTAACCCCACACGAAGCGAAGTGCCGTGTGGGGTGGGGACAGAAACCCCAATACTGCGTGCCGTAGGCACGCTACTTTGTTGATTGTCATGTTGTGGCGTGTCTTCGACACGCATGGAGATGAGCACAGTTTTCCCCACACTG
>CAMYZD010000108.1 GCA_947303735.1 uncultured Bacteroidales bacterium
CGGAGAGGGAGTCGCTGGAGTGGACGATGTCCTTGTCGTCGAAGGTCATCATCAGCTCACGGACGGTAAGGGTGTCGTAGAGCTGGGTCTCGAAGATGGTTTGGCGTATATCGTCCATGACGATGAGGCCGAGGAATTTATTATGGGCATCTACCACAGGGAAGAGGTTGCGCTTAGAGCCTTTGATTGCCTCGACGATGTCGCGCAGGGTGCCATTCTCGGGCACGGTGGCGAAGTTGGTTTCGATGAGTTTGTTTAGGTCCATGAGGTGCCAAGCCGAGGCGTCCTTGTTGTGAGTCATCAGGTCGCCCTTGACTGCCAGTTTGCGGGCGTAGATTGAATGGTTCTCAAAGGGCTGGACGCAGATGTAGGTGACCGTCGAGGTGATGAGCAACGGCACCATAAGGGCGTAGCCGCCAGTAATTTCGGCAATGAGGAACACCCCCATGAAGGGAGCGTGCATCACCCCAGTCATCACGCCCGCCATGCCCACTAGGGCGAAGTTGGCGGTTGACTGTGGTGGGAGCCCCAGCTGGTTGCCTAAAGCGGCGATGAAGTAGCCGCTCAGCCCTCCCACTACTAGCGAGGGGCCGAAGGTGCCACCCACGCCACCGCTGCCTATGGTGGTGGCGGTAGCTATAGGCTTGAGCAGTATCAGAATAAGTAGGATGGCAAGTGCCACCCAAGAGTTGTCGCGAAAGATGTTGAAGACGCTGTTGGCAAAGAGGGCGTCGTCGTTGCTGCCGTTGAGCAGTTCGGTCAGTGCCCAGTAGCCTTCGCCGTAGAGGGGCGGGAAGAGGAATATCATCACACCTAGCACTACGCCGCCAATGAGCCACTTGCGCATCCAGTTCTTGCGGTGGGCGAACCATGTCTCCACCCAGTCGGTGCAACGCAGGAAATAGACCGAGCTGAAGGCACAAAACAGCCCTAGCACCATAAGGAAGGGAATCTGATGTAGCGTGAAGTCTTCGGTGACTTGGAAGGCAAACTGAACATCTTTGCCCATCAGGAAATAGGCTACCGTCGAGGCCGAGAGGGCTGAGATAAGCAGTGGCACCGCAGTGGTCATCGTCATATCGAACATGAGCACCTCCACGGTGAACAGCACTCCGGCCAGGGGTGCCTTGAATATGCCGGCAATGGCGCCCGCCGCACCGCATCCCAGCAGCAGTTTGACTCCGCGGGGGCTGACATGGAAGAATCGCCCCACGTTGGACCCTATGGCACTGCCTGTCGAGGCAATAGGGGCCTCGAGTCCCACGCTGCCGCCAAAGGCGACGGTGAGGGTGGAAGCCACCAGCGAAGTGTACATATTGCGTGGAGGCAGCTGCCCCTTGTGGCGCGAGATGGAGAGCAACACGCTGGGAATACCGTGCCCGATATCGCCTTTCACCACATAGCGGACAAAGAGGATGGTCAGCAGTATACCTATTAATGGGGTGATGAAGATAATCGTGTTGCCTCCTCCGGTGGTGAGGTGGGAGTTGCCAAACGACATCACTATTTGGCCCGAGAAGTGCACCACCGTCTTCAGCAATACGGCCGCCAGTCCGCTCAATACGCCCACCACCACGCTCAGCAGCAGTAGGTAAGTCTGTTCGGAGATGTGCTTCAAACGCCAAACATACAATCTTTTATATAGATTTGTGAATGTCATGTCGCGAAAAATCAGAACGCAAAGATACGATTTTTTTTTAATCCGCGTTACTTTTCAAAATGAAAAAGTAAAAACTAATCGGCTACCGCTCCGCCCGTCGCCTAGTGTGATGTCGCTACCGATAGGGAGGCTGTCGCCAGTTGCCCCGAGGGGCGTAGCCATTAGATGAATAGAAACCTAATATGATGAAGAAGTCGTTCCAATTGCTCATGTTGTTTTCGGCGGTCGTTTGTCTGCCGTCGTGTGTCTCCCTGCGCGAATACGAGGCGCTGCAGTCCCACTATACCCAGGCTACCAAAAGCCTCTCCGTTGCCAACCAGGAGCTGAAAGAATTGCGCGAGGAGAATGCCGAGTTGGTCCGTCAGGGACAGGCCATGACTATGTCGTTGAGCGATATGGCGGCTGCCCGTCAGGAATGTGAGGCCACCGTCACCTCCATCAATCGTGCCTATGCCGCCCTGCAGCTGCGCTACGATACCACCATGGAAAATTTTCTCCAGCAAATTACCGGCAAGAATCGCGACCTCTCGAAGGTCAACCGCATGCTCGAGCAACGTACGCGTGAGTTGAACGAGAAAGAGCAGTCGGTGAAGCAGAAGGAACAGGCAATGCTCGCCCAGCAGCAGGATCTGGAAGAGCAACTCGCCTCCTTGGCACAGAGCGAACTCGCTGCCAACGATGCCCTCGAAGCCAAGCAGCGCGAGCTGGAAATCCTGCGCGTCTCGGTGCAGAAGGCATTGGTGGGCTTTGCCGACAAGGGTTTGGACGTGAATGTCAAAGACGGTAAGGTCTATGTCTCCATGGCTGACAAACTGTTGTTCGCCTCGGGCAGTTGGGAAGTGTCGGCTCAAGGCGTTCAGGCGTTGAAGAGCCTCGCCAAGGTGCTGGAGAACAATCCCGACTTGAATGTGGTGGTAGAAGGGCATACCGACAACGACGCCTATCATGGCAGCACGGCGGTGAAGGACAATTGGGACCTCAGCGTGATGCGTGCCACCGCCATTGTCAAACTCCTCCTCAAGCAAGGACCCAAGATCGACCCCGCCCGCGTCGAAGCCGCCGGCCATGCCGAGTACGCCCCCAAGGTGAAAAACAGCTCTGCTGCCAACAAAGCCGTCAACCGCCGCACCGAAATCATTCTTGCCCCCAGGCTGAAAGATATTATCAACCTGCTCGGGCAGTAACTGCCCCCCCACTGCCTAGACAATGCGCTATAAATTCATGTCGATTATCAGCTTTGGTAATTGGGTGTTCCGTGGTTTGCTATATGGTGAGTATGCCATTTAGCCGCTACTTAGTTGATTCATAATCGCTTTATCTTCGTTTAGATAAGCGAACAAGTGCCCTCGGCTGAATCTTTGAGGATGGTTGGAAGGCTATAGGCAGGGCGTAATTGTCATTGACGGATTGCCCTTACACGGATAATGCCCTAGGTGGGAAAATACAAAAAAAGATGCAGAGGAGGATTTTTTGTATTATGTTGATTCAGAGATAGTAGATGAAGTGTGGGAAAGGGGTGATGAGATTTTTTTTCGAGGGGGGTGTAGTATTTTGGGCACTTGCGCGTTTATATGGCGAATGACACAAAAGGAATATAACAACGGCGTGAAACTTTGGGCGGACGATGTGTACCGCTTTGCGGTGAGCTGCGGAGGCGGCTTGGAGCTGTCGAAGGATGTGGTGCAGGAGGCCTTTGCGACGTTGTGGGAACGGCGGGAGAAAGTGGAGGTGGAGAAAGGTAAGTCGTTTCTCCTTACGGTAGTACATAACCTGCTGATGAGCCATCACCGTCATGTGCAAGTGCATCAACAGGCGCTGCCCTACCTGCAAGCAGAGAGGGTGATAGCACCCGATGAGCGATTTGACCTACAGGAGGTGTTGCACAAGGCGTTGGAACGCTTGCCTCAAGTACAGCGTACCGCGGTGGTATTGAAGGATGTGGAGGGCTACAACTGCAAGGAAATCGCCGAGATGTTGGGGCTGAGTGAGAAACAGGTGTCTGTCTATCTCTTCCGAGCAAGAGTGTCAATGAAGAAAATAATAATTGCTTTAGGCTATGATTATAACAACTGATAATTACGAGGAATACTTCTACCGCTACGGCGAGGGTGAGCTGACCGCCGAGGAACGCTCCGCAGTGGAGCGGTTCGCCGCCCAGCACCCCGAGCTGGGGGAGGGGCTGTCGCTCTACGACTCTTCCCTTAAGCTGGAGGAGCCGCCGATGGTCTACCCCGACAAGGAGGGTCTGTTGCGTCATGAGGCAAAGGTGCTGCCCCTTTTTCAACATACCCCGGCACTCCGTGCCACCCCTCTCAAGAGGGGATGGGCTGTCGCGGCCTGTGTGGCAGCGGTTTTAATTAGCGGTGTGTGGATGATGTGGCCTAGCGGTGAGCCGACCGAGCAGGCAGGTATGGTGGCTCGAAACCGTCAGCCTGTTGCTCCGACAAATCCCATAGAACCAATGGTTCAGAAACAAGAAGAGGTGCCGACCTTTGTTGTCGAACCGACAGAACCCATAGCCCAGCCGACAGAACCGACTGCCCCTCTGCCAGTAGAACCGACAGAGCAGGTGACGCAGTACGAGCCGCCCGTGATAGAGGAGCCTGCCATGCTGGCAGAAGCCGCCTCATTGCCCGAACCTCAACAGGAGGATACGGTGGTGATTGAGTTTATCGAAATGACCATCTTCCCCACCTACCAACCTATGGTAGAGGAGGTGACGGTGGCCTACCAGCCTACGGTTGGCGACCGTTTCCGCGCATTCCGCAGCCGAGTCAGCAACACTGTTCGCGACTACGCCTACCAGTCTTACTCCGACACCCGTGCCGAACTACTCACCCGAATCAATTATTAGAATAACAACATAAAAGTATACACACTATGAAAACAAGAATCATCTCCCTGCTCGCCCTGCTTATGATGGCATTCAGCGCAATGGCGAGCAACGAAACTGACGACACCCTGAGGGTGTATCGCCTGAATTTCTCAAACAAGATTGATCATCTCAAATTCTCAGGCTACTGCAAGGTGGAGGTGGTGAACGACACTGTGGAGTACCTTGAGTGCTTCGACTCTCGGGGCAGCACCTCCGGCATGCCCAAAGGTCTGACCTACGGTTTCCATTCTAACAAGGGCAAATTCAACCAATTCTCTCTTGTGGCAATCCCCGGGGTGGGCAGAATGCGCCTGCATCTGGTGATGGATGCCTCCACCACGATACGCACCGAGGACTATGCGCAGATTGATGTGGTGTGTCCTGCCCATCTGGTTATGTTGACTGTCGCTGCCGAGGATTATAGTAAGGTGAATATTCGTGCGCTGCAAGGCATCGACACCGTCCGTGCCCGCCGCATCCGACTGTCAGCAGAGGACTTCTCCTCGGTGACACTAGTCACTCCCTGCATTGCGGACGATTTCATGTTCAAAGCGACCGACTTCGCCAAGATGGACGTGACCGATTGTTCCGGCACCAATATGTGGAAGGTAGAGGAGGACCGAGCCAAGGTGACTATTCAGCATTCCAACGTCGCTAACACCAACTGGGTGTCCGAAGGCGACGATTATCTTGATGAGAGTGAAGCCTTGGACGATTTGGACAAGCTCTCCGAGGATCACAGTACAGTCGCTAAAATTAAAACAATCACCCAGACTTACAGCGACGACTTCCGATTCGATTTCCTCTGGGGTTTCCTCAACTGGGGCGACAAGCCCTACAACGGCCTCTCGAGGATGGACGGCAGCTATGCACTGAACACCACCTTCTCCTCTTACCAGCTGGAGGCGGTCTACTATCCCTTCGTCAACAATCATTGGCATTTGGGCATAGGCTTGGGGTATGCGTCCGACGTGTTTAAGTTCGTCGACCCTTGGGTGAGCCTGGGCACCGACCCGACAGGGAAGACCACCTTTGTTTCCTCCATCCCTGAGGAGGGCGACGCTACCACACGCCTCGTGGCACGCTATGTCACACTGCCCCTCATGGTGCGCTGGGAGCCTTCGCGCAGCAGCGACTTCTTCATCGGATTGGCTGCCATCCCTGGCTTGAACTTTAATAATTTCCATACCGGATTGAAGCATAAGGTTGTCTACCTCGAAGGCACAGACAAGCGCAGGGAACCCACCTCCCGAGTGATGAATCCCTTCCGCCTCGATGCCCGCCTGAGCATTGGTATGCCCAACCTCTACGCCTACCTCCAGCTGCCCACCGTCCCCATGAATATGGGCATGGACAGGGATGTCTACCCCATCAAGCTGGGTATTGCCATCTCCTTGGGCGATGATGATTAAACTTTAAAACCATGAAAAGACTTACAATTCTTCTGTTTTCTGTACTGGGCATGGGTACTGCACTACATGCCCAGACAAAGCAGGTGTCGGGTCGCCTGGTAGACGACAACCGCCAACCCGTGGCTTTCGCCAACGTGGTGCTGAAACACATCGATAACGACAGCATCCTTGTCGGCACCACCAGCGACGAGAACGGTGCGTTTGTGCTCAACTTAAGCGGGCAGACACGGGAGTCTGTAGACGGGCAGACACGGGGGGCTGTAAGCGGGCAGACACGGGAGTCTGCCCCTACGTATAGGCTGATTGCCTCCTCGGCCGGCTATGAGCGGGTGGAGGTGCGCTGCGGTATGGGCGACCTCGGAGAGCTGACCATGAGCGCCAAGCAACTCGACACCGTCACTATCACCGCCAGCCGTACCACCGAGGAGGTCGACCGTTTTGTGGTGCTGCCTAAGAAGGAAGAAGTGGAAGCTGCAGGTCGTACATTGGTGTTGCTCGACATGCTGAACCTACCAGGTCTGCGGGTCGATGTGGCGTTGCAGTCCATCACCGTCGACGGCGGTATAGCCATCCTGCAAATCAACGGTAAGGAAGTCCCTTTGGCACGACTCGCCAATCTCAAGGCCGACCAAATCAAGCGCGTGGAATACTCCAACAATCCTGGCGCCCGCTATCTCGACCGAGGTGCGTCGGGCATCATCAACATCATACTGAAAGAGCGTGAAGACGGCGGCAGCATCGTAGCGCAGGCACAGTCGGCACTCAGCACCGGCTTTGTCAACGGCTACCTTCAGGGTAGTTACCACAAAGGCAGGAGTGAGTTCGCACTGGAGTACACCCTAGGATATCGCAATTACGACCGCGTGCCCTACGAGTTGGAGGACAGCTATTACGACTCAGCCCGCACCGTCATCCGAAGCCAGCGCACCAATATGCCTTTCTGGTATATCAGCCACACCCTCAACGCCGAATACACCTACCAGCACGACGACAGCACCATGTTTGTCGCTTCGCTGCAGGACAACTTCTTCACCAAGACGCTCGATGCCACTGGCATGATGACCGAGACCGACCGCGGCGTAACCACCGAGCAGAGCATGACGCAGCACAGCTACCAGAAGGATAACCTACCCAAACTCGACCTCTTCTATACCCATAAGATGCCCCACGGCCAAAAGGTGGAGCTGAACGTGGTGGGTGAGTACGCCATCGACAAGTACGACAATACACTTTCATACATTCTTGGCGAAAATG
>CAMYZD010000109.1 GCA_947303735.1 uncultured Bacteroidales bacterium
TGCCACAGGCCGAGAACAGCATGGCAAGGAGGATGGTGGAGAGGATTTGTTTCATGGTGTTTTCAGTTTTTTTCGTTATGACGTTCTTTTCGTTAATCTGCATCGCTCAACAATGGCTCAGCTATTTCTCAATCTTTTTTGGTACGAAACCAAGGTCTATCTGTTTGATACCACGTTTGTTAATCTTCAGCAGTATGGACTGCATCGGCTCAAATTGAAGGGTGTACGGTTCGGACTTTCCGTGGTGGTTCACTGTAATGTGGCGCACGGCCCCTTTGTCGGTGAAGGCATAGCAATAGGGCAGGGGGTAGCTGATGGTCTGCGTCATGGGGTTGGCGAAGAACACATAGTATGTGCCACACTCTTCCCTGCACCAGAAGTCGGGCAGGTTCTCACCCTCTATCAGTGGTTTGGCATCGAAGATGGAGATGCTATTGCTCACATTTGGCAGCGCACGGATCTTCTTCAACACTTCGGCATATTTGTCTAACTTCCGCTTGCCGGGTTCTTTGGGGTCGCGCACCATGCAGATGGGCATTCCCTCTTGTGCCAGATTCAGCACAGTTGCCAAAGCACACTTATCCATATACTCCACGTCGATGTAGAGACCTTTGAAGTCGGGCATTCTGCCCCGCCGCCGCTCATGTTTGCTGGTAGTCTGTAAGAGGTATGTTATTTTCCGTATAATATCCTCGTTCACCCATAGTGGCTGGTAACCTTTGAGCACCTCTGGCGTGTTGATGAAGCGCATCTCGTATTGTCCCCAAAAGAATGCCTTCACCTTGCGCACCGAGTCGGGGTAGGCTCCGCCCATCCAGGCATCCTCAGTGGGCATATACACCGCAATGTCGCTGTAGTTCTTGCCCTTGCGCATATATCTCGACACGCGGGTCATGTATCGGTTAAATTCGGTCAGGGCCTCACCGCTGAGGTTGTTCTGCTCGCTGGTGCTGATTTGGCAGGTGGTGTAGAAGAAGTTACTTGTGTCGCCCACCTTGTTGAAGGGGAAGCCGTGCCAGATAATCTGGTTGGTGCCGTTGGCAAAGAGGGCGTCGCAGATGAGTTTTAGGTCGGCAATCTGTTCTTTTCCTTGGTAGGGGCTGTGGCCACGCCCGTTCATATAGCGCAGGCTGGTCCAGCCGTAGGCACAGGTGAATGTCTCGGCCGAGACTACGGGCGTGCCCGACATAGTGGCTGCCGAGGCGGCTATCTTGGAGAAGGGTGGCTCATAGAGTATTGCCTCCGTTTCCGGCACATCCACTACACAGAATGCATTCAGAAGGTCGACTGGGGCACCGCCGCATTGCGCACGAGAGAAGGCTCCCTTATCCCAGGCGTTCTTGGCAAAGGGCAGGTAGAATTCATTGATTACGTAGCGCGACATCGTTCTCATATAGTCGTAGAACACCTCTGCATTCTCTTTGTCCAACAGGGTGTGTTGTTCCATATAAGGCACAATGTCATATCCGTGTTCATGCATAAACCGTTTGTCGAACCCCGGTGTCCACAGGTATTCCGTCTCCACCTCCCATGAGTCCACAAACAATCCCGATTTGGAACCTTTGTAGGCCTCGGCCAGTCCCTTGTTCATCTTTGCGGCGTATCGGTAGAAAGCTCTATGATCCAGATGGTTTAGGATGCGGGCCTCCTTTGGGTAGTCCCAGGTGTAGTTCCGACGTGCAGGCTCAATGCTGTCGAAATAGTTGCGTGTCTGGTCGCCGTCGGGCAGGTCCACGTCGCTGAACGGCCACAGGGTGCCGTAGGTGAAGTCGCATCCCAGTCCCAAAGAGTCGGTCACATGTTTGGCGTAGTTGACATGTGCCGCCCATTCGGGAGAAAGGAAGGCGGGATGCACCGTGGTCGAGTCTAATCCCATGGGATAGATCCATGCGATTTCCACACCGCCAAACTCATGGTCGCGCAGCCATATCAGTTGATCCCGGATGTCGTTGTCGTCAATCTCCGACGAGAACCACCACCAGCGAGTGTAGGGTTTATACGTCGGGTATAGCTCTGGGTCGCTCTTGCCACAACAGCCCATTAGGGTTGCGCAGACAATAATGAGTAGTAGTGTTGTTCTCTGTCTCATGGTTTCTTATTTAGGTAGCCCGAAAGCCTTTGCCATTTCTTGCATCTGCCCGTCGGTCATGCCTTCTGGCTCGAAGCCCATGCTTTTAGCTGCCATGTATATCTGTGCCGCCTTGTTCAGCACGTCCACTTGGTCGAATGCCGACATGATGTCGGTGTCCACGGCAAACACGCCGTGTTTCTCCCACATCACCACGTCGTACCCCTCTTCTAGGGCGTCGATGGTCTCCCCCGCTAGTGCCACGCTCGAAGGCAGCATATAGCGCACGATTCCCAACCCTAGCGGGCAGAATGCCTTCGTCTCGGGTATCATCGACCACAGCAACCGTGTTAGCACGTCCTTCTCTAAGAAAGGTCGGTGGTGAGTCATTGCCACCAGCTCTATCGGGTGCGTGTGCAGCGATGCCTTGTAGTTCGAGCCTTTGGCAATCAGGTAGTCGTGTACGCTCAGGTGTGATGGCAGCTCCGACGTGGGGCGCACCGCTTGGTCGGCGATTATCTCGTAGTGGGCGCAATCGTCCGTGATGCGTATCACCGAGCCGTTTGCCATAGGCTCCCGCGCCAAGTCGCGCATCCTGCGGTTGGTCCCTTTGCAGTAAAAGTAGCATCCCTGCAGATGGGGTAGGGTGGTGCCAATCTCTCGTTTTTCACCGAGGGAGGGCAGTCGCATAATCTCCTCGTCTACGCAGTCGGTGATATTGATGACGATATTGCCGCCGTTGCGTTCTGCCCAGCCTTTCTGCCACAGGTAGCCCGCCACCTCCGCCACTTCGTTAACGCGGCGCGATAGTTCTTCTCTGTTATCTAAGATACTCATGTTATTTACATATTTTACATACCCCCCCGCTTCGCGGTACCCCTCTCAAGAGGGGACGCGCTACACGCGACTACAGATGCCTCTAGTTGTCAGTGTAATGCGTCAGCAGTCCCCTCTTGAGAGGGGTGGCCGAAAAGCCGGGGTATGTTTGATTTACATTCATAGCAGTTGTGGTAAAAAGGTACTAACAATCAATATGACAATGCCAATCAGCAGCACCACCACCGTCATCTTCGACACCCCTTTCCATTCCTTCAATATGATGCCCCACACGTTGCTGAACACCACGTTCAGTGCCATCAGGATGCACCAGCTGAAGGTAATCAGTGTCGGGTAGTTCGTCAAGAATCCCTTGCCGAGACTCAGTCCGAAGAATTGGCTGTACCACAGCACTCCTGCTAGACAGCAGAACAGGATGTTGTTACCCCACAGCCGCCCTTGTTGGTAGTCTCCAAAGGTGTGGTTTTTGCCGTTTTGGTATAGGCAGTAAGCGGCATTGGTGATAAATCCTCCAAGTGTGACCAGCATTGTGGCAGGCAGGCTCGCGAAGATGTAGGGTGTAGCATCCCATCTCAGTGGCTCGCCAAAGCTCAGCCCAATATTGAAGCAGGCACTCATAAAGCCTGCCAGCAGTGCCACCGCGATACCCTTGCCGAAGTTGAAGTCTTTCACCGCTTTCTTCTTCTCCTCTTCAGGCAGAGCCTTGCTCTTCATGGCTCCGGCCACACCGATAATGGCAATGCCGATAAGTGTCACCACCACGCCGATAATCACCGCCGATGTCAGGTCTGACGCATGTCCTGTGAATACGGGACCCAGTATCGCGCCCAAGCCTGCGCAAGTACCTAGTGCCAGACTTTGACCCAAAGCCACACCCAGATAGCGCATACTCAATCCGAAAGTCAATCCTCCCACACCCCACAACATGCCGAAAAGCATTGTCAGCAGTGATGCCTTAGGGTTTGAAGAGAACAGCCCCCACAACGACTCGCCTGCAGGCACAGCAATCAATGCCCCCATCAGCGGGAATAGCAGCCAGGCGAACACCCCCTGCACCAGCCAGTAACTCTCCCAGCTCCAGTCCTTAATCTTGTTGATAGGCACGTAGCTGCTCGACTGGCAGAACGCCCCTATCGCTATTACCAAAAGACCGATAAGTATCATCATAAGTTAGCGATTTGAAGTGACATCTTTTTCATACTCTTGTACCCTGCCGATAAACTCCTCACCCACAGGCACGCCGTTCTTCCAATTGAAGTAGTCGTACACCGCGCCGAAGGGTAGCGACTTCATCTCCTCCATCAGTGCCAGCCGTTCGAAGCCCTGTCCATTATCCTCGTATTTGCGCAGGGTTGCCAACGGCTCCAATAGGGCTTGCAGCAAGCATTTCTGTGTGGCGCGAGTGCCGATAAGGTAGGCTCCTATGCGGTTGATGGAAGCGTCGAAATAGTCCAGCCCGATATGGGCGCGATTCAGTGCCTCGGCGCGCACTATCTCTTTGAATAGGTCCAATGTTTGGTCGTTCATCAGCGTCACATGGTCCGAGTCCCACCGCACGGGTCGACTCACATGCAGCATCAACTCAGGCACGTACAGCAGCAGCGACGACACCATGTCCGCCACATTCTCCGTTGGCTCGTAATGTCCCGTGTCTAACGTGTAGATGACCTTCCGCGTAGCGCAATATCCGGCGTAGAAGTCGTGCGACCCTACCGTGTAGCTCTCCAACCCGATGCCGAACAGCTTTGCCTCCACGCAGTTTTTCATTCCTGGCAGCTCCTCCGCCAGTATTTCGTCTAGCGACTCCGCTAGCAGTTCGCGGTAGCGGCGGCGTTCCACCGTCAGGTCTTTCAGCCCGTCGTGCACCCAAATATTCATCATGCAGGGGTCGCTTTGTGCCCGTCCCATTGCGTCAGCGATGCGGCGACAGTGTTTGGTGTGCTCAATCCAAAAGGCGCGTATGGCGGGGTCGGGGTTAGCCAGCGTTAGGTCGCTGCTCTTGGGGTGCCCAAACGAGGTGGAGTTGAAATCCAAGCACATCCCCACCTGCTTTGCCCACTCTATCCAACTTTGGAAATGCTTCACGTCCACTTGGTCGCGGTCCACAAAGCGTCCGCCGAAGTCGCCGTATATCTCGTGCAGGTTCACTCGCTGTTTGCCTGCCAGCAGGCTTGCTACAAACTCTATGTCCTGCCGCACCTCGTCAATAGTGCGTGCGCGTCCTGGGTAGTTGCCCGTGGTCTGGATGCCGCCCGACAAGCCGGCGTCGCTCTCAAATCCCATCACGTCGTCGGTCTGCCAGCAGTGCAGCGAGATGGGGGTGTTTTCTAGGGTTTCGATGGCTTTGTCGGTGTCGATGCCAAGCGCGGCATAGCGCTCTTTGGCAAGGGCGTAGGCTTGGGTGATTTGGTGGTCTTTCATCTCTTTATTTTTCTTGGGTTTCTAGTATTGCTAGTATCTCTAGTGTGACTAGTATTACTAGTGATACTAGTTGGATATTATTCGTTTGTGTTGAATTTTCAGGTTTCCGATGGCTGTTGCCTCTGTGGGGCCGGCCACTACGGGGATGCCAATTGCTTCTTCGGTCCATCGGTTGAGTAGTTTGTTGGCAGATCCACCTCCTACAATGTGAAGTCGTTCAATGTCGAACGGGGCAAATTCGCGCAACATCCTCAACACCTCAGCATAGCGGTCGGCAAGACTGTGGTATATGCAGCTTAGCAACTCAGCATCGTCCTTAGGACTGGGGTAGTTGTTTTCGACAAGTGCTTGGCGTATTTCTGCATCCATGTTGGAAGGATTAGCAAAACGAGGGTCGTCGGGATTTATGCGTCCAGTATAATCCTTAGCCCAAGAGGCCATTGCCACCATCTCATCATAGTCGTAGTCGTGTCCTTTCACATTCCAAACCCGACGGCATTGTTCTACTAGCCACATGCCTGTAATGTTCTTCAGGAAACGGGTTGTGCCTCCGATACCTCCCTCGTTGGTGAAATTGAGTTCTGCTGCTCGGGGGCTCGTGTTGGGTTTCTCTGTCACGATACCCATTAGGCTCCAAGTCCCAGAACTGAGGTAGGCATAGTGACTGTCTTGTGCTGGAATGGCGGCGATGGCAGAGGCGGTGTCGTGTCCTGCCACAGCTACCACAGGTACCTTCCCTATACCTGTTCGTTGGGCTATGCTGTCGCGCAGGGTACCTACCACAGTCCCCGGCTGAACGATTGGTAGCATCAGATCGGGATTGAGCCCTAGGCGTTCCAACAATGGGCGTTCAAAAGCACGGGTGGCTGGATTAACCATTCCAGAGGTAGAGGCAATGGTGTATTCGCATACCATTTCGCCTGTAAGCATGTAGGTAAGTAGGTCGGGCATGAACAATAGTTTGTCGGCATAGCGAAGGACATCGGAATGCGACTCTTTCAGCGCATACAGCTGGAACAGCGTGTTGAAGTTCATCGTCTGGATGCCCGTGATGGAGTATAGCTCTTCCCGAGGCACTATCTCAAACACTTTCTCGGGTATTCCTTCGGTATAGGGGTCGCGGTAGGCACGAGGAAGCGATAGCAATGTGCCGTCCGATGACACAAGACCGAAGTCGACTCCCCATGTGTCGATACCTATGGAGTCGATGGCAACTCTTCGATGAGCTAATTCAGTCAAACAACGTAGGAAATGTTCATATATTCCGAATACGTTCCAGAAGTAAGCCCCACCGAACTCGAGCATTTGGTTGGAGAAACGGTAGACTTCTTCCATCTTGAAGTCGTTTTCTTTGAATGTACCCAACATAGCACGACCGCTGGTTGCCCCACAGTCGAATGCCAAAAAATGATACTCATTCATAATACAATACCTTTTATGCTAACTTCTTTTTCTCGTTGCAAAAATAGGAAAAAAAGCCGAACCTACAAAAAATACTTTCTCTTTTCTTGGTTATCAATTCGTTTCATACTAGAATAATCCATATGGCTTATAAGAATGAATACCAGTGCATCGTGAATTAGTATTCCGCAGATTATAGTAGAAGGAATTTCGTAATTCAAGAATTATTTGTACTTTTGCAGCCGATTTGGTCGCCACAAAGGCGTGAAAAGGGAATGCCGTGTGAGTCGGCAACAGTCCCGCTGCTGTAAGTCTCAAGAGCGAGGCTCCGAAGTGAAAGCCACTGTGTTGCGTCATAGCTGCATGGGAAGGCAGGAGCCTAGCGA